>JBDLVJ010000275.1:0-5212 GCA_039804875.1 Pseudomonadota bacterium
CGGACAGGGGCTGACGATAGCCCAGCGCGGCCGAATAGCGCCCGCCGCCCCCGCGCCCGAACAGATCGTGGCTGCTGCCCAGGCTCAGCGACCAGTGCGGCGTGAAGGCATAACCGACCGAGAGCTTGCCGCGCAGCGTGGCGCGCACATCGGGCACCCCGGCCAGCAGCGGTTCATCGCCCGAATCACGCCCGCTGTCCCAGCTCAGCGAGGCACCAAGCGACCAGTCCGAGTGGCTCAGCAGCGTCGTGCTCAGGCCCGAATCGACGACGGTCGCGCGCCCGACGTTCCAGAGCGAACTGGCGCGGCCGGTCGACAGGCGGTAGCGACCCGCCCAGAAACCCAGGATCGGCTGCAGGCCCAGCTGGCGCCCGTCGGAGCCGATATGGCCCTGCGCGGATGAGAGCGCCGCGCCGATCAGATAGTGACGCACAGGCGACTCTGAATCCTCTGCATCGGCCAGCGCCGCCTCCTGCGCCAGCAGCGGCAATGACAGCGAGGCGGCCAGGGCAAGCAAGGCCACACGGGTTGGGATCTGATGAAGCATGACAATCATCATAGGCATCGAGCCAAATCCTGGCTAGCGCAGCCGGGGGCAAAGCGCGTGACAATGGACCGCTGGCAAGACATAAAGGGCAAAAATGAAACAGTTTGACTTCGATCTGCTCGTGATCGGCGGCGGCAGCGGCGGCGTGCGCGCGGCCCGGATGGCGGCGCAACGCGGGGTGCGGGTGGCGCTGGCCGAGGCGCAAGGCCTGGACGGCCTGGGTGGCACCTGCGTCAACCTGGGCTGCATCCCGAAAAAACTCTACAGCTACGCCGCCGATTACGCCGCCGGCTTCGAGCAGTCGCGCGGCTTCGGCTGGGAAGGCCAGGCCCCGAGCCTGGACTGGGGCCGGCTCAAGTCGCGCCGGGCGGCGGAAATCAGCCGGCTCAATGGCGTCTACGCCCATCTGCTGCGCGGCTCCGGCGTGACCCTGCTCGAGGGTTATGCCAGACTGAGCGGCCCGCACCAGATCGAGCTCGCCACGCTCAACGCCGACGGCAGCGCCGGGCACCAGAGCTACAGCGCCGAGCGCCTGCTGATCGCCACCGGTGGTCAGCCCCACCTGCCCCATTTCCAGGGCCGCGAGCATGTCATCAGCTCCGACCAAGCCTTCGACCTCGAGCCGTTCCCGCAGCGGCTGCTGGTGGTCGGCGGTGGCTACATCGCCTGCGAGTTCGCCTCGATCTTCAACGGCCTGGGCGCGCGCGTGACGCAGCTCTACCGTGGCGAGCAGATCCTGCGCGGCTTCGACGACGAGATCCGCCATTTCACCGCCGCCGAGATGCGCAAGACCGGAGTCGACCTGCGGCTGGAAGCCGGCGTGCTGGCCATCACGCGCGAGGCCGACGGCCTGCAGGTGACGCTGGAAGATGGCAACCAGCTGGTGGTCGATGTCGCGCTCTACGCCACCGGACGGGTGCCGAATGTCGAGGGACTCGGACTCGCTGGCGTGGGGATCGAACAGGGCGCAGAGGGCCGTATCCTGGTCGATGCCGACTTCCGCACCAACCTGCCCTCGGTCTACGCGCTGGGCGACGTGACCTCGCGCGTGCAACTGACCCCGGCCGCGCTGGGCGAGGCGATGCAGCTGGTCGATCACCTGTACGGAGCGGCGGCCGGCAAGCCGGCGCGCCTGATGGACTACGAGCTGATCCCGACTGCCGTCTTCAGCCACCCCAACGTCGCGACCGTGGGACTGACCGAGGCCCAGGCACGCGAGCGCTATGCCGAGGTGCGGGTGTTCCGCTCAGAATTCCGGGCGCTGCGCCACACGCTGAGCGGCAGCCAGGAGCGCACGCTCATGAAGCTGCTGGTTGATGGCGCCAGCGACCGGGTCGTGGGCCTGCACATGGTGGGCGCGGAGGCCGGCGAGATCGTGCAGGGCTTCGCGGTGGCGCTCAAGGCCGGCGCGACCAAGGCGGTGTTCGATGCCACGCTGGGCATCCACCCGACCGCCGCCGAGGAATTCGTCACCATGCGCGAGCCGGTGGCGGCGCGCGCGGCAGATTGAGGACCGAAACGGCTCAGGAATTCCAGGCCAGCAGCGCCACGGCCACGGCGGTGTGGCCGAACACCCCGGGCGCCAGCCAGGCCAGGTAGCGCCAGCCGCCAGCGAACCAGGCGGTGGCCGACTTGCTGAAGGCATGGACCGAGATCGCCAGCATCGCGGCGCCCAGGGCCTTGCCGGCGGCGTCCGGCGGCGCCGGCGCGAAAACGGCCGCCAGCGCGGAATGCAGATCGACCAGCGAGGCCAGCAGGACGCCGGCCAGCACGCCGCCCTGGCCCAGCCACAGGCCCAGGCCATGGACCAGGGCCTGCACGCCGGTCAGCAGCGCGGCCACCAGGGCCGCGTCGCGCAGGCTGAACATGCGGTCGGCCTCCGGCATGGCGGCGGCCGCGCCCTCGCGACCGGCCGTTGCCGCGCCGGCGTCGGCGACATTAGGGCTGTCGGTCGACGCGCCCCGGACCAGCCACCAGCCCCAGGCCAGCGCGACCGCCGCGCCCGCCAGCGCGGGCAGGATCAGCACGCGCAACCAGGCCGACTGCACCGCCAGGGCCACCAGCAAGACCTGCAGCAGGGTGGCCACGCAGGACAGGAGGCCGGCACCGGCCATCAGCCGGGCATCGGAGCGACCCTCGCGCACGGCAAGCCCCATGCTCGCCACGGTCGCGGTGCTGGAGACGAAGCCCGAGGCGATCGCCGACAGGGCCACCGCCTGGCGCGCATCGAGCAGGCGCCGGCTCAGGTGGGCCAGCGCCTGAATGAACAGCAACAGCGTCAGCAGCTGCGTGATCTGGTGCGGGTTCAGCATCCGGCCCCAGAACGGCTGGTCGGGCATCAGGGGCAATGCGATCAGCGCCAGCGCCGCTAGCAAGATGCCATCGCGCACCTCGGCCGGACGCAGCCAGTTGTTGGCGAAGGCGTGCAGGCGCTCGCGCGCGAACAGGATACCGGTCTGGCCGACGGCGACGGCCGCGGCCAGCGGCAGGCTCAGGATGCAGAGCACGCCGATCAGATAGGTCAGCACCAGGGCGATCTCGGTCGTGACGCCCGGGTCCTCGTTGCGCTCGCGCGCCCGCGCCACCACGCACAGGGCGGCCAGGAAGAGCACGCCGACCGCGACCAGCGCGGACTCGCCGGTCAGCATCGCGACCGCGCCCATGACACAGGCGAGCGAGAAACTGCGCAGACCGGCCAGGGCGCGCGAGGGTCCGCGCCCCTTGTTGCGCTCGCGCTCGATGCCGATCAGCAGGCCGCAACCCAGCGCGGCCGCCAGGGCCTGGGCGGCATGCGCCATGCTGACCCCGTTGGGCAGCGTGGTCGAAGTGGCATCCCACATGATGTCTCCTTGGCGCGGCAGGCCGCAGGCCCGCCACGCTGATGGTGTTGACGCGACCGGCGCTCAGCGCGGGCCGGACGGGCTCGCGCTGGCGCGCAGCACCCCCATGGACTGGCCCATGCGTACCGCGCCGCCCGCGCTCCAGGCCGGATCGAAACCCAGCCGGCCCTTCGGGAACAGCAGCACGACCGTCGAGCCGAGCAGGAAGCGCCCCATTTCCTCGCCAGCCTGCAGCGCGATCGACAGGTCGTCATAGCGCCACTCGCGCACCTTGCCGGGACGCGGCGGATTGACCTGGCCATGCCAGACCGTGGCCATGCTGCCGACGATGGTCGCGCCCACCAGCACCAGCGCGAAGGGACCGAACCGCCCCTCGAAGACGCAGACCACGCGCTCGTTGCGCGCGAACAGGCCCGGCACGCCGCGCGCGGTGGTCGGGTTGACCGAAAACAGCTCGCCCGGCACATGGATCATGCGCTGCAGCCGCCCCTGGCAGGGCATGTGGATGCGGTGGTAGTCGCGCGGGCTCAGGTAGAGGGTGGCGAACTCGCCGTTCTCGAACTTCGCCGCCAGCTCGGCATCGCCACCGACCAGCGCCTGGGTCGAGTAGCTGTGGCCCTTGGCCTGGAAGATCTGGTCGCCCTCGATGCGACCGAACTGACTGATCGCGCCATCGACCGGACAGATGAAGTCGGCCTCGGCCAGCGGCCGCGCGCCTTCCCTGAGCGCGCGGGTGAAGAAGTCGTTGAAGGTGGCGTAGCGCGCGATGTCGGGCTCGGCCGCCTCGCTCATGTCGACGCCGTAGCGGGCAACGAAACGGCGGATGCCGGACTGGGTGAAGCCACCGAGCGGACGACGCGCCAAGGCGCCGGCGAGCTGGGTCAGGGCCCGTTTCGGAAGCAGGTATTGCGGCAATACCGCGAGACGGTCGGACACGGGCTTTTCCCCTAGATGCGAAATCGGCCGATTTTAGCGATCCGTCCGCCAGCGGCCTTGACGGGCGCCCCCGCGAGCCACCAGACTGCGACCAGGGAGGCTCGAATGATTGCAGGAACGCCCAAAGGAATCCACCCCATGACCCCGCCCGCGGCGCTGCCGCCGCCCGCCCTCCACACCCGCTGCGACCCGGGCGCGCTGGGCATCGCCAGCAGCGCCGAGCTGGCCGATCTCGACACCGCCCTGATCCACGGGCGGGCGCTGGAAGCGATCCAGCTCGGGCTCGACATCCGGCACGACGGCTACAACATCTACCTGCTGGGCGATTCCGGCAGCGGTCGCCACGCCATCATCGGCCAGCTGCTGGAGACACAGCGCCGCGCGGGTCAGCCGCCATCGGACTGGTGCTATGTGAACAACTTCACCGATTCGAGCAAGCCCGAGCTGCTGCGCCTGCCCTGCGGGCGCGGCACGCCGCTGCGCGACGACATGCAGGATTTCGTCGAGGAACTGACGCCGGCGATCAGCGCGGTGTTCGAGAGCGAGGAATACCGCAGCCGGGTCGAGGCGATGCAGGAGGAGGAAAAGCAACGCGAGCTCGCCGCCGTGCAGGCGCTCGGCGACGAGTCGGTGCGGCAGGGCGTCGCGCTGCTCAAGACGCCGCACGGCTTCGCCTTCGTGCCGCTCAAGGAGGACCACGAGGCCACGCTGACGCAGGACGAGTTCGAGCAGCTCGCGCCCGAGCGCCAGGCCGAACTCGCGGCCCAGATCAAGGCGCTGCACGAGCGCATGCACAAGCTGATGGGCGAGTTCCCGCGCTGGCGACGCGAGCTGCAGGCCCGGCTCAAGCAGACCGGCAGCGAGGCGCTGCAGGTGACCGTGACCCACC
>JBDLVJ010000276.1:0-4768 GCA_039804875.1 Pseudomonadota bacterium
CCACCACGCTCGCGAGCTCGATCACCCAGGGTTGCGGCCAGTTCTGCACCAACCCGGGCCTGATCGTGCTGGTCGATGGACCGGCAATCGATGCCTTCCTGCCGCAACTGGCCGCCGCCCTCGCCGCGCAGCAGCCGCACGGCATGCTGACTGCCGGCCTGCGCAGCGCGTTTGACCAGGGCGTCGAGCAGTTGCTGGCCGCTGGCGCACAGCCGCTGCTGCACGAGGCAGGCAACGCCATCGCACCGCGCCCCTTCCTGGCCCAGATCGATGCCGCGACCTTCATCGCCAAACCAGAGCTGCACGAGGAAGTCTTCGGCCCGTCCAGCCTGGTCGTGCGCGCCGCTTCGGTGCAGCAGGTGCTCGAGGTGCTGCAAGCCGTCGGCGGCAGCCTGACCGTGACGCTGTGGGGCGCCGAACAGGACAGCGCCGACAACCGTGCGCTGGTGCGCGGCGCGATGGCGATCGCCGGCCGCGTGCTGTTCAGCGGCGTGCCGACCGGTGTCGCCGTCAGCGCCGGCCAGCAGCATGGCGGCCCGTGGCCCGCCTCCACCCAGCCGCTGAGCACCTCGGTGGGTGACGCGGCAATCGACCGCTTCCTGCGCCCGGTCTGCCTGCAGGATGCACCGGCCTGGCTGCTGGCGCACCAGGGTCAGCCGGTCTGACCAGCCGCAAGGACGCGCGGCAAGGCGTCCTGAAAGAAAAAAGGGACAGCCGGTGGCCGCCCCTTTTTCAATGGGTGAACGCTGATCAGTCCAGCAGAAACGGCTGGGCCAACCCGGCGGTCGCTGGCCCGGAGCGCGACGTTCAGAGTGCCGATGAAAGCAGGCGCCCCTCGGAGAGAAAAGCCGCCAGGTTGTCAAGCACGCGCTGCGCCATGGCCGCTCGCGTCTCCTGGGTTGCGCTGGCGATGTGAGGCAACAGCACCACGTTGTCAAGCTGCAGCAATTCGGCCGGCACGGCAGGCTCTTGCTCGAACACGTCCAGCCCCGCGCCAGCGATGCGGCGCTCCTGCAGGGCATTTACCAATACCTGCTCGTCGACCACCGAACCACGAGCCACGTTGATCAGGAACCCTCGCGGGCCCAGGGCGTCAAGTACCTGCCTGTTGATCAGGTGCCGAGTGCCCGACCCGCCGGCGGTGATGACCACTAGGTAGTCGGCCCAGTGCGCGAGCTCCAGCAAGTCGGGCTCATGCGGCCAGGGCACGCCCTCGACGGGACGGCGACTGTGGTAGCGCACCGACATGTCAAAACCGCTGGCCCGGCGCGCGATGGTCTGCCCGATCCGCCCGAATCCCACCATGCCCAGCCGTGCTCCACTGACCTTGCGCCCCAAACCAAAGGCCTGGCTGCCACCGGCCGCCCAGCACCCCGCCCTCACGAATCGATCAGCCTCGGAAATGCGACGCGCAACATCGAGCATCAGCCCGAACGCGGCATCGGCCACACAGTCGTTGAGCACGTCGGGGGTATGGCCGACGGCGATCCCACGCTCTCGCGCTGCAGCCAGGTCGATCCTGTCAAGGCCGACACCGAAACTGGAAATCACGCGCAGCGAGGGCAGTGCCGCGATCAAGGATGCAGATGCACCGATGCCGCCCGCCGATGTCACCAGGCCGACGAACCGGTCACCTTCCGATTTCAGGAAAGCGTCGGGATCAGGCTCGTCAGCCAGTCGGTGAAGTTCATAGGCAGCCGCCAGGCTTAGTTCCAGCTCAGGCAGCAGCCGCCCGGCTTGCAAGACCTTATGCTTCATGCGTCGTTCCATTCAGGAAGGTTCGAGAGTTTCCACATGCTGGATTCAGTCCACGGTGACCTTGCCGTCCTTGACAACCTTGGCCATGGCCTTCATCTCGTTGCCTAGCCAGTCCCTGAACTGCGCGGGAGACATGTCGTGCGAATCGGCGCCCAGGGCTTGCAGGCGCTCCTTGATGTCGGGAAGTGCCATGATGCGCTTGATCTCCTGATTCAGCCTGTCGACCACAGGCTGGGGCGTGCCAGCAGGGGCCAACAGGCCCTGCCAACTGCCGGTCAGGAAGCCGGGCAGCGTCTCACCGACGGTCGGCACGTCTCCCAGCGTGGGATTGCGCCTGGAACTGGAGACTGCGATCAGCTTGATCTTGCCAGACTTGACATGCGGATAGGTAGCGACCATGCCGTTGAACGTCACGTCGACCTGGCCGCCAATCAGGTCGCTCATGGCTTGGGCGCCGCCCTTGTAGGGCACATAGCCCCAATCCAGCCCGGCCCTTTGCGCAAACAGCACGCCCGCCAGGTGCGTGGCCGATCCCATGCCCGCCGCTGCGGCAAAATTGGCCTTGCCGTTCTGCGCCTTGACCCAGTCGATCAGCTCCTTGGCCGTATTGGCAGGCACCTTGGAGCTTGTCACCAGCAAATGAGGCGAGTAAGCCACCATGGCAACCGGTGCAAAGTCAGAAGCCACATTGAACGGCAACTTGTACAGCGAAGGGCTGATGGCCAGGTTACCGACGTCCATCAGGACCAGCGTGTGTCCGTCGGGAGCGCTTTTGGCCACCGCATCGGCCCCCAGGTTGCCGCTGGACCCAGGCTTGTTATCAACGAGCACCGTCTGGCCGAGTGACTCGGAGAGTTTCAGGCCAACCAAGCGAGCCAGCACGTCCGAAGTGCCACCGGCCGGAAACGGCACCACGATCCTGATGGGCTTGCTGGGCCATTTGTCTTGCGCCAGCGCGGCGGGAACAAGGGCGGCTGTGGTTAAGGCCAGCACGATAGACCGACGAACATTGTTCATGAAGATGTCTCCTTATTGATGGCGGCTGCAATCACTCATCGCCGTGAGAGATACCGCAAGGCGATTGCGATTGCACGGCGGCGATCCCGGCATTCAATCAGCCGTGATCCGTCGCATCTCGATCAGCTTCTTCCAGCGGGCGAACTCTCCAGCCTGGAAGGTGGCGAACTGCTCCGGGGTATTCGCGACGATGTCCATTCCCAGGTCGGTGAATTTGGTCTTGATCTGGGGGTCGTTGATGCTGTCGCGCAGCGCGGTGACAAGCTTGCCCTTGAGGTCGGGCGGCAAGCCCTTGGGAGCCGCCACGGCCTGCCAGGAATAGACGTTGGCATCCTTGATGCCACTTTCTTCCAGTGTCGGCACATTGGGCAGCAGTGGCGAGCGCCTGGCGCTGGTGATGGCCAGCGGCTTGAGCTTGCCGGCCTTCACGTGCGGCACGACCACATTCAGGTTCTGGAACGAAGCGTCCACCTGACCACCCAGCAAGTCTGCCATGGCCGGCCCGCCGCCCTTGTAGGGCACATGGGTGCCGCTGGTGCCGGTCTGCATCCAGAACAACTCAGCGGTCAGATGGTCGCTGCTGCCGTTGCCGGACGAAGCGAAGGTCGTGCGATCAGGATTGGCCTTGTGATGCGCGATGACGTCGGCCAGCGAGTTGAAGCGCGAATTGGCCGGAACGACCAAGACATTGGGCGCCTGCACCAGCACGGTCAGATAATCGAAATCCTTTAGCGCGTCGTAAGGCACCTTGGCCATCAGGTGGGGAGCGATCACGAGCGGTCCGAGCGACGTGACCAGCAGCGTATGGCCGTCCGGTGCCGCACGACTGACCTGCCCGGCACCGATCGTGCCGGTGGCACCGGCCTTGTTCTCGACGATGAAGGTTCCGCCCAGTTTTTCCTGCAACTTCGGAGCCAGCGTGCGCGCAATCGAGTCAGTTCCGCCGCCGGCGGGAAACGGAACGACCATCGACACGGTCTTGTCCGGCCACGCCATCACCTGGCTCAGGCTCAGGGCCGCCGCTGCGGCAACGATCCACTTCTTCATTTTTGTCTCCTGTCGAATTAGGGAAAGGCTGCCGGGCGATCGGTGCCCGGCGATGTCGTTACTGCGGACCCAGCTTGGCGATCAACGCGGCCAACTCCTCGCACTCGGCCGGGGTCAGATCCGACAGCGGCGCGCGCACCGGACCGGCGTCATGGCCGACGATGCGGGCACCGGCCTTGATCATGGAGACGCCGTAGCCTTCGACGCGGTTGCGCAGCTTGAGCAGCGGATGGAAGAACTCGCGCAACAGGTGATGCTGGGTGGCGAGGTCATCGGTACGGACCGCCTGGTAGAACTCCATCGCGGTCTTCGGGATGAAGTTGAAGACAGCCGATGAATACACCGGGGTGCCCAACGCCTTGTAGGCGGCAGCGTAGACCTCGGCGGTCGGCAGGCCACCCAGGTAGGAGAAGCGGTCGCCCAGCTTCATGTAGATCGCGCTCATTTGCTCGATGTTGCCGACGCCATCCTTGAAGCCGATCAGGTTGGGGCAGCGATCAGCCAGGATCGCCAGCGATTCGGGCGTGAACTTGCTGATGGCACGGTTGTAGACGATGACGCCGAACTTGACGCTGTTGCAGACCTGCTCGACATGGCTGATCAGGCCTTCCTGGCTGGCTTCGGTCAGGTAATGCGGCAGCAGCAAGATGCCATGCGCGCCCGCGCGCTCGGCTTCCTGCGCGCACTGGATCGCGAAGCGGGTGTTGCCGCCAGCACCGGCGATGATCGGCACCTTGCCCTTGCAGGTATCGACCGCGGTCTTGATGATCTCGGGGTATTCCTGCGCGTCGAGCGAGAAGAACTCGCCGGTGCCGCCGGCGGCGAACAGCGCGCTGGCACCGTAGGGCGCCAGCCACTCGAGGCGCTCGGCATAACCCTTGGCGTTGAAGCCGAGATGGGCGTTGAAGTCCGTCACGGGGAAGGACAGCAGGCCGCTGGACATGAT
>JBDLVJ010000277.1:0-2806 GCA_039804875.1 Pseudomonadota bacterium
ATAGGTATCATTTTCATGAAGAACACCGCTCGGCTGGTCAGGCCCCTGGCCGCTCTCCTGTTGTTGCCCGCTATCATGGCCTGCTCCAACTTGTCTCATCGGCAGCAGAACGCGGCGGTCGGTGCCGGGGTGGGGGCCGTTGCCGGATCGATTCTGACCGGTGGTAGTACCCTGGGCACCCTCGGTGGGGCCGCCATCGGTGGCGTCATCGGCAACGCTACCGACGGTCGCGCCAAGCGCCGCTGAAGCAAGGGCCAGGCATTCCGGGCTTGGCGTAGCCTTGAAGTTCAGGCCACCGCGTCGGCGCTCTGGCGCTGCAGCATTGCCAGCGTGCTGGCGATGGTCGCGCGCAGTTCGCGTCGGTCGCAGATGAAATCGACCGCGCCCTTGGTCTGCAGGAACTCGGCGCGCTGGAAGCCCTCGGGCAGCTTGACGCGCACGGTGTTCTCGATCACGCGCGGGCCGGCGAAGCCGATCAGCGCCTTGGGCTCGGCGATCACCACGTCGCCGACAAAGGCGAAGCCGGCCGAGACCCCGCCCATGGTCGGATCGGTCAGCACGCTGATGTAGGGCAGGCCTTTCTTGGCCAGCCGGGTCAGCGCGGCGTTGGTCTTGGCCATCTGCATCAGCGACAGCAGGCCTTCCTGCATGCGCGCGCCGCCGGTGGCGGTGAAGCAGATGAAGGGCACCTTCTGCTCGATCGCGTTCTCGACGCCGCGCACGAAGCGCTCGCCGACCACCGAGCCCATCGAGCCGCCCATGAAGTCGAACTCGAAGCAGGCCACCACGACCGGCAGGGTGTGGATCGATCCGCCCTGCACGACCAGCGCGTCGGTCTCGCCGGTCGCCTCGAGCGCTTCCTTGAGGCGTTCGGGGTACTTGCGGCTGTCCTTGAACTTGAGCGAGTCAACCGGGATCACTTCCTGGCCGATCTCGTAGCGTCCCTCGGCGTCGAGGAAGGCGTTCAGGCGCGCGCGCGCGCCGATCCGGTGGTGGTGCGCGCAGTGCGGGCAGACGTTCTGGTTCTTTTCCAGGTCGGTCTTGTAGAGCACGGCGTCGCAGCTCGGGCATTTGGTCCACAGACCCTCGGGCATGCTGCGGCGCTCGCTCGGGTCGGTGCGGGAAATCTTGGGGGGGAGCAGTTTTTCCAGCCAGGACATGGATTCTCCTTGCTTGATGGCGGTGGTGGCCCGGCCGCCGGACGGCGACCGGGCTCGCGAATGGCCGTGATTATGCGCGCAAGCCGTCGAGTGCCTGACGGATGCCGCCCAGGAACTCGGCCGCCACCGGGGCGACGCGCTCGCGCGGTTCGTTCTCGATCAGCTGGATCAGCCTGGTGCCGATCACGACCGCGTCGGCGCTGCGGCCGACCGCGCAGGCGGTGGCGGCGTCGCGGATGCCGAAGCCGACACCGACCGGCGTGTTCACATGCTGGCGGATGCGCGGCAGCATGGCCTCGACCGCGTCGGTGTCGAGGTGGCCGGCGCCGGTCACGCCCTTGAGCGAGACATAGTAGACATAGCCGCTGGCGATGCGGCCGACCTGCGCCATGCGCTCGTCGGTCGAGGTCGGCGCCAGCAGGAAGATCAGGTCCAGCCCGTGCGCCTTCAGCGTGGCGGCGAATTCCTCGCATTCCTCGGGCGGGTAGTCCACGATCAGCATGCCGTCCACGCCAGCCGCCGCCGCGTCACGCGCGAAGCTGTGCTGACCGTGCTTGATCTCGTAGCGCTCGACCGGGTTGGCGTAGCCCATCAGCACGATCGGGGTCGTGGCATCCTGCTGGCGGAATTCATGCACCATGGCCAGCACCTGGCTCATGCCGATGCCGAAGCCCAGCGCCTTCTCGCCTGCCTTCTGGATCACCGGGCCGTCGGCCATCGGGTCCGAGAACGGCACGCCGAGCTCGATCACGTCGCAGCCGGCCTTGACCATGGCATGCAGCAGTTCGGGCGTGATGTCGGCGTAGGGAAAACCGGCAGTGACATAGGGGATCAGCGCCTTGCGGCCCTGGGCCTGCAGCTGCTTGAAAGTGGTTTCGATGCGGCTCATGTCGGGTTCCTCAGGCGCGCGGGCTCAGGGTGACGGGCTCGTACTCGCCCTTGACGGTCTGGCCGCGGCAGCTCGGGCGGCAGTAGAAATCGGCCTTGGACAGGTCGGCGACGGTGCCGATGTCTTTGTCGCCACGGCCCGACAGGTTGACCAGGATGGTCTGGTCGGCGCGCATGGTCTTGGCCAGCTTCATGGCGTGGGCCAGCGCGTGGCTGGATTCGAGGGCGGGGATGATGCCCTCGGTGCGACAGAGGTAGTGGAAGGCGTCGAGCGCCTCCTGGTCGGTGATGCCGACATACTCGGCGCGGCCGATGTCCTTCAGGTAGGCATGCTCGGGGCCGACGCCGGGGTAGTCCAGGCCGGCGCTGACGCTGTGGGTCTCGGTGATCTGGCCGTCCTCGTTCTGCAGGATGTAGGTGCGGTTGCCGTGCAGCACGCCAGGCTGGCCCAGTTGCAGCGAGGCCGAGTGCCGACCCGTTTCCAGGCCCTCGCCGGCGGCCTCGACCCCGATCAGGCGGGTCTTGTCGTGCGTGATGTAGGGGTGGAAGATGCCCATCGCGTTGCTGCCGCCGCCGACGCAGGCCACGACCGCGTCGGGTTGCAGTTCGGCGCCGTTGCCCGGCAGGCGCAGCTCGGCCATCATCTCGGGCATCTGGGTCAGGCATTCCTCGCCGATCACGCTCTGGAAGTCGCGCACCATCATCGGATAGGGGTGCGGGCCGGCCACGGTGCCGATGATGTAGAAGGTGTTCTCGAC
>JBDLVJ010000278.1:0-5917 GCA_039804875.1 Pseudomonadota bacterium
CTGACCCAGATCGCCAACCGGCGCGGCATGATGCAGGCCTTTGAAGCCGAACAATCGCGCCTGGCGCGCGGCGGTGGTGAGCTGTCCATCGGCTTGCTCGACATCGACAACTTCAAGCGCCTGAACGATGAGTTGGGCCACAACGCCGGTGACGAGGCGCTCAAGGCGCTGGCTCAGACGGTGAGCCAGGCGCTGCGCCCGACCGACCACGTGGCGCGTTTTGGGGGCGAAGAATTTGTCGTCCTGCTGCCGCAAACGCCGGTCGATGATGGCCAGCAGATCCTCACCCGTTTGCAGCGTTCCCTGGCGGGCGGCTTGTTCGAGCATGAGGGCAAGAAGGTGCTGGTCACGTTCTCCGCCGGCGTCACCTGCTACCGGCCCACCGAGCGCATCGAAGAAGCGCTCGAGCGTGCCGACCAGGCGCTCTACGAAGCCAAGCGCACGGGCAAGAACCGAACCTGCATCGGCTGAAAAGTCAGTGCCTGAGGGTTACTGCTCGGCGCGTTGCTGCGCCTTCGGCCGCTGTGCCACCACCACCGTCAACGCCAGTGCCTTGTCACCGCGCTGCACGCCGATCGCAGCGGGTGCCTGCGGCTTCAGCGCCGCCACTGCATTGAGCAACTGACGTGTGTTGGTGACCGGCGTGTCGGCAATCTTCACCACCACATCGCCCGGGCGCAAGCCGCCTGCGCTGGCCGGGCCGCTTTGCAATACGCCGGTGATCAGCACACCTTCCTTGATCGGCAGGTTGAGCGTTTGCGCGATCTCAGGTGTCAGGTCGCGCGGCTCCACGCCGATCCAGCCGCGTGTGACCTGGCCGTCCTTGATCAGGCCTTCCATCACCTGCCGCGCCGTGGTCGCCGGGATCGCAAAGCCGATGCCCATGCTGCCGCCACTCTTGGAGTAGATGGCGGTGTTGATGCCGAGCAGGTTGCCGTTCGCATCCACCAGAGCACCGCCCGAATTGCCGGGGTTGATGGCCGCGTCGGTCTGGATGAAATTCTCGAAGGTGTTGATGCCCAGCTGGTTGCGGCCCAGGGCGGAGACGATGCCCGAGGTCACCGTCTGGCCGACATTGAACGGGTTGCCGATGGCCAGCACGATGTCTCCCACCGCCAGGCTGGCCGCGTCGCCCAGGGCTATGACGGGCAGGTCGGGCAGGTTGATCTTCAAGACCGCCACATCGGTCTCGGGGTCGGTGCCGATGACCCGCCCCGGCGCCTTGCGCCCGTAGCTGAGCTGGACCTCGATCTCGTCGGCGTCGGCGATCACATGGTGGTTGGTCAGCAGATAGCCGGCCGGGCTCACGATCACGCCCGAGCCCAGTCCGGTCTGCGGTTGCGACTCGGCCTGATCGCCGTAGAAGAAGCGGAACCAGGGATCGTTCGCATAGGGGTTGCGCGCCGGCGCCTTGCTGGTGCTGATGCTGACCACGGCCGGCGCGGCCGCCCGCGCCGCGTTGCGGTAGCTGCTGCCGGCGGCGGCCGCGGCGGGCGAGGCGGATTCCAGCACCGGCACCACCGCCGGTCGCTGGCCCGGGTCCAGCCAGTGGGGCTTGAGCGTGGCGACCACGAACCAGAGGGCCAGCAGCAGCGTGACCGATTGCGAGAAGAGCAGCCAGTAGCGTTTCATGTGCGAACAGGATTGTTGATGTGGATCAACCAGGGTTGAACCGGATTGGGCTGAAATGACCTGGTGAATCCCAGGTTATTGACGGAGCCAGCATGAAAGCAATTGTGGACCTTTTTTCGACCGACTATGGTCTGATGAGCATCGCGGTGATCCTGTTCGTGATCTTCATGTCGATCTGGTTCTCGCGTTTCTTCAAGCGCAAGATGGACGAGTCGTTGCAGGAACAGCAGCGGCTGCAGGCCGGGCGGCGCGCCAACCGCTGAACCGCCCAAGCCCCTTGCGGGCGCTCCTCGGGGCGCGACTGTCACAATGCGGCTTGAGTCCAGCCCAAGCCCGAAAATGACCTCATCGTCCGCGCCCGCCGTTCCTCTCTTCCCCGAGCCAGCCGTCACGGCGGCCTCTGCGGCAGGCTGCCGCCTGACCGATCTGGTCGCGGCCTGCGACGGCCTGCTGCAGCCTTCCCTGTTCAAGGACTATGGCCCCAACGGCCTGCAGGTCGAGGGCCGCGCCGATGTGCGCAAGCTCGTCAGCGGCGTCACTGCGAGCCGGGCCCTGATCGAGGCCGCGATCGCCGCCGAGGCCGATGCCATCCTGGTCCACCATGGCCTGTTCTGGCGCGGCCAGGACGGCCGCGTGACCGGCTGGATGAAGCAGCGCCTGGCGCTGCTGCTGCGCCATGACATCAGCCTGCTGGCCTATCACCTGCCGCTCGATGCCCATGCCACGCTTGGCAACAACGCCCGGCTCGGGTGCCAGCTCGGTTTCAGTCCGCCCGAGGGCGGGGTCTGGGAGCGTTTCGGCGAGCAGCAGCTCGGTTTCCTGGGCCGGGTCGAGTCCCGCAGCGGTCCCGAGCTGGCCCGGCAGGTCGAGCGCGCGCTGGGCCGTGCGCCGCTGCTGATCGACGCCTGCTCCCGGCCGATCCGGCGCGTGGCCTGGTGCAGCGGCGGCGCCCAGGGCTATTTCGAGGCCGCGATCGCCGCCGGTGCCGACGCCTTCCTGACCGGCGAGATTTCCGAGCCGCAGGCCCATCTCGCGCGCGAGTGCGGGGTCGCCTTCCTGGCCTGCGGTCACCATGCGACCGAGCGCTACGGCGCGCCCGCGCTGGCGGCCC
The DNA here is from genome assembly GCA_039804875.1 of Pseudomonadota bacterium. Classification (GTDB taxonomy): domain Bacteria; phylum Pseudomonadota; class Gammaproteobacteria; order Burkholderiales; family Burkholderiaceae_C; genus Malikia. The sequence continues at coordinate 2,744 of JBDLVJ010000278.1, forward strand.
AGGTCGCCGCGCAGCTCGGCCTGTCGCACCAGTTCATCGAAATCGACAACCCCGCATGACCGCATCCCCACTTCCGATCGCCATCACCATGGGCGACCCGGCCGGCATCGGCCCGGAAATCGTCGCCCAGCTGTTCCGGCTGCAGCCCGGATGGTCGCAGCGCTGCTTCGCGGTCGGTGACCTCGCCACGCTGCGCCGGGCCACGGCCGTCACCGGCGGCCTGCTGCCGATCGCCGTGATCGAACAGCCCGCCGATGTGTTCGGGCTGCCGCCGCGCTGCCTGCCGGTGCTGCCGGCCATTTGCATGGACGAGCTGGCGCCATGGGGCCGGGTCGATGCCCGCGCCGGTCGCGCCGCCGCCGACAGCATCGCCTGGGCCGCGCAAGCCGCGCTGAGCGGCACGGTCGGCGCCGTCGTCACCGCGCCGATCCACAAGGAGGCGCTGGCGGCGGCTGGCGTGGACCATCCCGGTCACACCGAATTCCTGCAGGCGCTGGCGGCCCGGCACCTGGGCTGCCCGATCACTGACCTGCCGGTGCGCATGATGCTGTCGAACGACGAGTTGCGCACCGTGCTGGTCAGCATCCATGTCTCGCTGCGCGACGCGCTCGAAGCCGTCACGGCGGCCAATGTGCTGCGGACCCTGCGCCTCACCGCCACCCATCTGGCGCGCCAGCTCGGGCGCGCGCCGCGTATCGCGGTCGCGGGTCTCAATCCGCACGCGGGCGAGGGCGGCTTGTTCGGACGTGAGGAGATCGAGCAGATCGCGCCGGCGGTGCAGCAGGCACGTGCCGATGGGCTCGATGTCAGCGGTCCGCACGCGCCCGACACCGTCTTCATGCGCGCGCGCCGGGGCGAGTTCGATGTCGTGATCGCGATGTACCACGACCAGGGCCTGATCCCGGTCAAGTACCTCGGCCTCGAGCATGGCGTCAACAGCACGCTGGGGCTGCCCTTCGTGCGTACCAGCCCCGACCACGGCACGGCCTTCGACCTGGCCGGCACGGGCCGGGCCGACCCGTCCAGCCTGCTGGCGGCCGTGCGCGCGGCGCTGGGCGCCTGAGCCCCGGGGCCGCCTCAGCCCTGGCGCTTGAGGCTGTCGCGGATCTCGCGCAGCAGCAGCACGTCCTCGGGCGTAGGCGGCACGGGGGCGGGCGCCGGTGCCGGCGCGGCGCGCTTGAGGCGGTTGATCTGCTTGACCATCAGGAAGATCGCCAGCGCCAGGATCAGGAAGTTCAGCGCCACCGTCAGGAAGTTGCCGTAGGCGAACACCGGCACACCGGCCTTCCTGAGCTCGGCCAGGGTCAGCGCGGTCCCGGGCGGTGGATCGCCGAGCAGGATGAACAGGTTGGAGAAGTCCATCTTGCCGACCAGCCGGCCGACCAGCGGCATGATCAGGTCATCGACCACCGAGCCGACGATCTTGCCGAAGGCGCCGCCGATGATGACGCCAACCGCCAGATCGATCACATTGCCCTTGACGGCGAAATCACGAAACTCCTGCATCATGCCCATGGTGCTGCTCCTGTTCGTCAAACTGCCTGTTACTCGACCATGGTAACGGGTTTTCCGTTATCCCTGTAGTGCGCTCCGGTACAATGCCATGTTGACCAGAGCTGGCTTGCCGGTCGGCTCCCTTGTCCTTCCCAGTCATCTTGAAAGATCCCCATGAGCGAAGCATCCGTCGACAACGGCCGCCGCACCTGGCTCATCACCTCGGGCGCCGTGGGCGCAGTGGGAGCCGCAGCCGTCGCCGTCCCCTTTGTGAGCACGTTCCAGCCCTCCGAACGAGCCAAGGCAGCCGGCGCTGCCGTCCAGGTCGATATTTCCGCGATCCAGCCGGGCCAGAAGCTCGTGGTCGAGTGGCGCGGCAAGCCCGTGTGGATCATGAAGCGCACCGCCGAGCAGCTTGACGCACTCGAGAAGCTGGCGCCCGAGCTGGCCGATCCCGACTCCAAGCGCAGCGCCTATCCCACCCCCGAGTACGCGAAGAACGTCCATCGTTCGATCAAGAAGGACGTGTTTGTCGGAGTCGGCATCTGCACCCACCTGGGTTGCTCGCCCTCGGACAAGTTCCAGACCGGCGCCCAGCCTTCGCTGCCCGACAACTGGCAGGGTGGCTATCTCTGCCCATGCCATGGCTCCACCTTCGACCTGGCCGGCCGCGTCTTCAAGAACAAGCCCGCGCCCGACAATCTCGAAGTGCCGCCGCACATGTATCTGTCCGACACCGTTCTGCTGATCGGTGAGGACAAGAAGGCCTGATTCGAACCAATCTGAGGAACATCATGGCAGCTGAATTCAAGGAACTCCCACCCAACGCGACGAAGGGCGAGGTAGTCACCAACTGGTTCGAGAACCGCTTTCCCTCGGCATTTGCTGGCTACAAGCAGCATCTGTCCGAGTACTACGCGCCCAAGAACTTCAATTTCTGGTATTTCTTCGGCTCGCTGGCGCTGCTGGTGCTGGTGATCCAGATCGTGACCGGCATCTTCCTGGTCATGAACTACAAGCCGGACGCCAACCTGGCCTTCGCCTCGGTCGAGTACATCATGCGCGATGTGCCCTGGGGCTGGCTGATCCGCTACATGCACTCGACCGGCGCCTCCGCCTTCTTCGTCGTGGTGTATCTGCACATGTACCGGGGCCTGATCTACGGTTCCTACCGCAAGCCGCGCGAGCTGGTCTGGGTCTTCGGCTGCGCCATCTTCCTGGCGCTGATGGCCGAAGCCTTCATGGGCTATCTGCTGCCCTGGGGCCAGATGTCGTTCTGGGGCGCCCAGGTGATCGTTAACCTGTTCGCCGCCGTGCCCTTCATCGGTCCGGATCTGGCGCTGCTGATCCGTGGCGACTTCGTCGTCGGCGACGCGACCCTGAACCGCTTCTTCAGCTTCCACGTGATCGCCGTGCCGCTGATCCTGCTGGGTCTGGTGGTCGCGCACATCCTGGCGCTGCATGATGTCGGTTCGAACAACCCCGACGGCATCGAGATCAAGGCGCCGAACGCGCCCAAGGACACCCAGGGCCACCCGCTCGACGGCATCCCCTTCCATCCCTACTACTCGGTCCATGACCTGCTGGGCGTCGGCGTGTTCCTGATGGCCTTCTCGGCGATCATCTTCTTCGCGCCCGAGTTCGGTGGCTACTTCCTCGAGTACAACAACTTCATCCCGG
>JBDLVJ010000279.1:0-2534 GCA_039804875.1 Pseudomonadota bacterium
TATTGACATCGTCCTGACTTCCGACGCCGTGGCCCTGCCCGCCCTCGACCCGATGCGCTCACCCCGCGCCCTCTACCAGGACGTGGCCGAGCGCTTGCGCGAACAGATCTTCAACCGCGAGCTCGAGCCCGGCAGCTGGATCGACGAGCAGAAGCTCGCCGCCGACTTCGGCATCAGCCGCACGCCGCTGCGCGAGGCGCTGAAGGTGCTGGCGGTCGAGGGCCTGGTGACGATGAAGGTGCGCCGCGGTGCCTACGTGACCGAGATGTCGCGCGAGGACGTGCGTCAGGTCTACCACGTGATGGCGCTGCTCGAGAGCGACGCCGCCGCCGAGGTCGCACAACAGGCCAGCGAGCCCGAGATCGCCCAGCTGCGCGCGCTGCACCAGCAGCTCGAGCGCGAGGCACACCAGCGCGAGTTCTTCTTCGCCACCAACGAGGCTTTCCACCAGCAGATCCAGGCCCTGGCGCGCAACCGCTGGCGGCTGCAGATCGTCAACGACCTGCGCAAGGTGATGAAGCTCAACCGCCACCACTCGCTGTTCAAGGAAGGCCGGCTGGACGAGTCGCTGGCCGAGCACCGCGCGCTGATGGCCGCGATCGAGCGCCGTGACCCGGCCGCCGCGCGTGAGCTGATGCAGGCGCACTTCGAGAACGGCCTGGCCGCGGCCGCCGACTGACCGTGGTGCAGCCGCCAACCCGAAACGCCCGACGATCCGCCCTCGAACCCGCACATCCCGACTCAGCTTGAGGTCAGCTTGAAGGCGCAGAGTGCGCCGCGTTCGGCGACCCGGGCCCGAGTCATCCCGTCCGACCCACCCGCATCCCCCATCCTCCGAGGAGCCCTCCCAGTGAAAATCCACGAATACCAAGGCAAGGAAATCCTGCGCCAGTTCGACGTGCCGGTGCCGCGTGGCCACGCGGCGTTCACGGTGCAGGAGGCGGTGGAAGCCGCGCAGAAGCTGGGCGGCCCGGTCTGGGTCGTCAAGGCGCAGATCCACGCCGGGGGCCGTGGCAAAGGTGGCGGCGTCAAGGTCGCCAAGAGCCTGGAGGACGTCAAGCGCCTGGCCGAGCAGATCCTGGGCATGCAGCTCGTCACGCACCAGACCGGCCCCGAAGGCCAGAAGGTGCGTCGCCTCTACATCGAGGACGGCGCCGACATCCAGAAGGAGTACTACGTCTCCCTGGTCACCGACCGCCAGTCGCAGAAGGTCGCCTTCATCGCGTCCTCCGAGGGCGGCATGGACATCGAGGAGGTCGCCCATTCGACCCCCGAGAAGATCATCACCGAGCTCATCGACCCGCTGACCGGTCTGGGCGATGCGCAGGCCGAGAAGATCGCCCGCGCGATCGGCTTGCAGGACGTCTCGATCGCCCAGGCGATCGGCCTGTTCCAGAACCTCTACCGCTGCTACATGGCCACCGACGCCTCGCTGGTCGAGATCAACCCGCTCAACCGCGACGCCAAGGGCCAGCTGATCGCCCTGGACGCCAAGTTCAACTTCGACGCCAACGCCCTCTTCCGCCACCCCGAGATCGTCGCCTACCGCGACCTCGACGAGGAAGACCCGGCCGAGGTCGAGGCCAGCAAGTTCGACCTCGCCTACATCAGCCTGGACGGCAACATCGGCTGCCTGGTCAACGGCGCCGGTCTGGCCATGGCCACGATGGACACCATCAAGCTCTTCGGCGGCGAGCCGGCCAACTTCCTGGACGTGGGCGGTGGCGCCACGGCCGAGAAGGTGACCGAGGCCTTCAAGATCATGCTCAAGAACCCCGAGGTCAAGGGCATCCTCGTGAACATCTTCGGCGGCATCATGAAGTGCGACACCATCGCCGAGGGCGTGATCACGGCCTGCAAGGCGGTGAACCTGTCGGTGCCGCTGGTGGTGCGCATGAAGGGCACCAACGAGGACCTGGGCAAGAAGATGCTCGCCGACTCGGGCCTGCCCATCATCGCCGCCAACACCATGGCCGAAGCGGCCACGGCCATCGTCAAGGCCGTGGCATGACCCACCCCCGCAGCGCCTGACGGCGCTTCCCCCTCAAGGGGGCGACGCCAGTGGCCCGGCAAAGCCGGCTCCACGGCGTCTGCTGGGTTGAATCGAACCATTCGGCATCACTGCCACCAGATTTCGAGGACAGCATGTCTATCTTCATCAACAAAGACAGCCGCGTCATCACGCAGGGCATCACCGGCAAGACCGGCCAGTTCCACACGCTGGGCTGCCAGGCCTATGCCAACGGCAAGAACTGCTTCGTCGCGGGCGTGAACCCGAAGAAGGCGGGCGAGAAGTTCTCCGACATCCCCATCTACGCGACCGTCAAGGAAGCGGCTCAAGCCCAGGGCGCGACCGTCAGCGTGATCTACGTGCCGCCCGCGGGCGCGGCCGCGGCGATCTGGGAGGCGGTCGAGGCCGACCTGGACCTGGCGATCTGCATCACCGAAGGCATCCCGGTGCGGGACATGCTGGAAGTGCGCAACAAGATGAAGGCCAAGGAAGCGGCCGGCGGCAAGAAGACGCTGCTGCTCGG
>JBDLVJ010000280.1:0-4870 GCA_039804875.1 Pseudomonadota bacterium
GCGGTGGCCCGCATCACGATGCCGACCACCATGGTGCGGCTGTCGGCCGGACGCGAGCAGATGGACGAGGCGCTGCAGGCACTGTGCTTTGCCGCCGGCGCCAACTCGATCTTCTACGGCGACCAGCTGCTGACGACCGCCAATCCGCAGGCCGCACGCGACCGCGCGCTGTTCGCCCGCCTGGGGCTGCACGCGCAGGGCGAGCGCCCGGCCGTGCGGCAGCCCGCATGAGTGCGCTGCTGGAGCCGGTGCGCCTGATCGACGCCGATTTCCTGCACGACCCCTATCCCGGCTACCGCGCGCTGCGCGAGGCCGGTCCGCTGCACTGGAGCGAGGAGTTCTTCGACGGCGCCTGGGTGTTGACCCGCCACGCCGACGTCGAGGCCGCGTTGCGCGACCCGCGACTGTCGGCCCAGCGCACCGGTGGCTGGGTCATGGAGGCGGCCGAAGGCGAGCGCGCGCAGCTGCGTCCGCTGCAGCGCCTGTTCGCGCGTGCCATGCTGTTCCTCGACCCGCCCGACCACCAGCGCCTGCGCCAGATCATGCAGCCGGCCTTCCGGCCCGACCGGCTCGCGGCGCTGCAGTCCGAGCTCGACCTCATGGTCGCTCAGCTGATCGACGCGGTCGAAGACGCTCCGGGCGCCGAATTCGATTTCATGGAGCGCATCGCCCGGCCCTTGCCCGCGCGCGTGATCGCGCGCCTGATGGGGCTGGAGCCGGAGCGCGAGGCCGACTGCATGGCCTGGTCCGAGGACCTGGCGGCCTTCATCGGCGCCGCGCGTCCGACGCCCGAGCAGGCACGCACCGCCCAGTCCAGCCTGATCGAGATGGCGGCCTATTTCGAGCAGGAGCTGCTGCCGCGGCGCCGGCGCGAGCCCGGCGACGACATCGTCAGCCGGCTGCTGGAGGCCGAACGCCAGGGCCAGATCGGGGCTGGCGCCGAGCTGCTGGCGCAATGCGCGATGCTGCTGTTCGCGGGTTACGAGACCACGCGCAACCTGCTGGGCAACGGCATGTTGACGCTGATGCGCCAGCGCGACCAATGGCAAATCCTGTGCCAGAACCCCGAGCAGGTGCCCAGCGCCGTGCGCGAGCTGCTGCGCTACGACAGTCCGGTACAATGGACCGGCCGGCGCGTGGCGGCCGACTTCGAGCTGCACGGCCAGACGCTGCGCCGCGGCGAGCTGCTGATCGCGCTGATTGGCTCTGCCAACCGCGACCCGGCGCGTCACGAACAGCCCGAACGCTTCGACGTCAGGCGCGCCAACCCGGGCGCCCTGTCCTTTGGCAGCGGACCGCATATCTGCATCGGCGCCGCCTTGACCCAGATCGAGGCCCAGACCCTGCTTGGCGCCCTGGTGCGGCGCTGTCCCGACTGGACCCTGGCCGGCTCGCCCCGGCGCAATGGCAATCCGGTCTACCGCGGGCTCGAGGTGCTGCCGTTGCGTACCCAGGGCTGAACGCCCGCACAGGCAGGGGCAAAAGCCGGAGAGGCTGAAGTGAAAAGGGTGCCGGGCTGGGCGGCGTGGCCAGCCGCAGCCAGCGGTTTCAGTTGCCGGACTGGCGCGCCTTGGCCCGAGCCAGCGCCGCCTCGATCAGCGAGCGCTTGCGGTCGAGTGCTGCCGGATCGGTCAGCTTGGAATGTTCGGCCAAATGCTCGAGCTTGTCCTGGGCCTTGAGCGCCTGGCGTGCCTGGTGCTCGGCCTGATCGCGCTGCTGGCGCTGCTGATGCCATTGGTAGCGCGAGCGTACCTGGTCGGCCTGCTCGGGCGACCAGGCCGACCATCCGGTCCGGTCGCCGCTGGCGCTGACCAGCGAGATGCAGTCGACCGGGCAGACCGGGAGGCAGAGTTCGCAGCCGGTGCAGTAGGGCTCGATCACGGTGTGCATGCGCTTGTTCCCGCCCACGATGGCATCGGTCGGGCAGGCCTTGACGCAGAGCGTGCAGCCTATGCACCAGTCCTCGTCGATGATTGCCAGCTGGCGCACCGACTCCAGCCCATGCGCGGGGTCGAGCGGCTTGGCTGGCTTGTCCGTGATCGCGGCCAGCCGCAGCACCCCTTCGGCGCCGCCGGGCGGGCACTGGTTGATGTCGGCCTGTCCCCGGGCGATCGCCCGCGCGTAGGACGCGCAATCTGGATAGCCGCAGCGCGTGCACTGGGTCTGCGGCAGGGCCGCGTCGAGGCGAGCGATCAGCTCGCTTTCGGTCGGTCTGGCCGTCATGACGTCAGTGCGCAAGCGGGCATCACTTTTTCTTGCTTGCCGACGGGTTGCGACGGTAGCCGGCACGCGGTTTTGGCGCCGCCTGCGGCATGTCGGCGGTCGGTGCCGCCAGCACTGTCGCGGGTTCGGCAGCGACGGTTTCCTGCGCCACGGCTTCGATCTCCGCCTCGGCGCCAGCCGGCGTCTCGGACGCGGTCTGTTCGACCATGTCGGTGCTGGTTTCAGGCTCGACCGCCGGGGCGGCCACCGTCGTCAGCGCCACGGGGGTTTCGGCTTCGAGGCCGGCCACCGCCACCGGTTCGACGGCTGCGGGAGCCACCGCCGGTTCGGCCGCCACCACCTTGGGCATGCCGGCCTGGTGCTCGAGGATGAACTTCTTGACCACCGGATAGACCTGGTTGCGCCAGCGGCTGCCGCTGAAGATGCCGTAATGGCCCGCACCCTTGACCTCGAAGTGGCGCTGCTCCTCGCTCTCGATGCCGGTGCACAGGCCGTGCGCGGCGTGGGTCTGGCCGCTGCCCGAGATGTCGTCGAGTTCGCCCTCGACCGTCAGCAGGCCGGTGTGCTGGATGTCCTGCGGGCGCACCAGCTCTTTCTTGCCCTGTGCGTTGCGCACCTGCCAGGTGCCGTTGACCAGCTTGAAGTCCTGGAACACGGTCTGGATGGTCTCGAGATAGTAGTCCGCGTCCATGTCGAGCACGGCGTTGTACTCGTCATAGAACTGACGGTGCGCCTCGGCACTGTCGCTGTCGCCCTTGATCAGGTGATTGAAGTAGTCGTAATGGCTGTTGGCGTGGCGGTCCGGGTTCATCGCGATGAACCCGGTGTGCTGCAGGAAGCCCGGATAGACGCGGCGACCCGCGCCCGGGAAGTTGTTAGGCACCCGGTAGATCACGTTGTTCTCGAACCACTCGAAGGGGCGGCGCACCGCGAGGTTGTTGACCTCGGTCGGCGACTTGCGCGCATCGATCGGGCCGCCCATCATGGTCATCGACAGCGGGGTCTTCTCGCCACGGCTGGCCATCAGCGAGACGGCGGCCAGGGTCGGCACCGTCGGCTGGCACACGCTCATGATGTGGCAGTTGTCGTAGCGGCCCTGCAAGTAGCGGATGAAGTCCTGCAGGTAGTTGACGTAGTCGTCGAGATGGAACTCGCCCTCGGACAGGGGCACCAGGCGCGCGTTCTTCCACTCGGTGATGTAGACCTTGTGGTCCTTCAGCATGGTGCGCACCGTCTCGCGCAGCAGCGTCGCGTAGTGGCCCGACAGCGGCGCGACGATCAGCACCACCGGCTGGCCCTTGAGGCGGCCGAGCGTCTCCGGATCATCGCTGAAGCGCTTGAAGCGCAGCAGGTCGCAAAAGGGCTTGCCGACCTCGACCCGTTCCTGGATCGCGATCTGGACGCCGTCGATGTCGACGGTCCGGATGCCGAACTCGGGCTTTTCGTAGTCCTTGCCCAGGCGATGCACCAGATCGAAGCCCGCCGCCATGCGCTGCGACAGCGGCGTCATGCCAATCGGCAGGATCGGGTTGGTGAACATCTTGGCCGTCACCTTGGCCAGGTCGGAGAAAGGCTCGATCAGTGAGCGCTGGGTTTCGTAGATCTGGTAAAGCATGGCGGGACTCCAAGGGGTTGTTGCACTGCACCATTATCGCAGCGTATGCTGCACCGCAGCAACTTGTTCATGCAACAGAAATCAATATGCACAGTTCCCTAGAATAACAAAAAACGCCGCACTGAGGCGGCGTTTTTATCGCTTAAAGCATTTATTTCACCAAACTTACATCACCTTGGCGATGGCCTGACAGACGTAGTCGATGTTCTTGCTGTTGAGCGCGGCCACGCACATGCGGCCGGTGTCGGTGCCGTAGACGCCGAACTCGTTGCGCAGGCGCACCATCTGGTCCTTGCTCAGGCCCGAGTAGCTGAACATGCCGATCTGGGTCGTGATGAAGCTCATGTCCTGCTGCACACCGGCGGCCTTGAGGCCGTCGACCAGCTTCTGGCGCATGGCCTTGATGCGCACGCGCATCTCGCCGAGTTCCTGCTCCCACAGCGCGCGCAGCTCGGGGTTGCCCAGCACGGCGGCGACCACGGCGCCGCCATGGATCGGCGGGTTGGAGTAGTTGGTGCGGATCGCGATCTTGAGCTGGGACAGCACGCGGTCGGCCTCGGCCTTGTCCTGGCACAGCACCGACAGGCCGCCCACGCGCTCGCCGTACAGGCTGAAGCTCTTGGAGAAGCTGGTCGAGACGAAGAAGTTCAGGCCCGATGCCACGAACTTGCCGATCACGGCGCCGTCTTCCTGGATGCCGTAGCCGAAGCCCTGGTAGGCCATGTCGAGGAAGGGGGTCAGGTCCTGGGCCTTGATGACGGCGATCACCTGGTCCCATTGCTCGGGCGTGATGTCATAGCCGGTCGGGTTGTGGCAGCAGGCGTGCAGCACGACGATGGTGCCCGGCTCGGCCGCGTTCAGGCTGGCCAGCATGCCGTCGAAGTTGACGCCGCGCTTCTCGGCGTCGTAGTACGCGTAGCTCTCGACGGTGAAGCCGGCGTTGGTGAACAGCGCGCGGTGGTTTTCCCAGCTCGGGTCGCTGATCAGTACCTTGGCCGACGGGTTGAGCCGCTTGAGGAAATCGGCCCCCAG
>JBDLVJ010000281.1:0-6098 GCA_039804875.1 Pseudomonadota bacterium
CGAGACATGCTCCATGATGTGGCCGGGCCAGGTGCCGTCGCGCAGGCGCTCGACGAAGCCGCCGCGATAGCCCAGGCCGCAGTGGTGCTCGTGCAGCCCCGGCAGCCAGGCCAGCAGGCGGTCGGTGAAGCCGGGCAGGGTGTGTGAGGGGCAGTCCTCGAGCGCGCCGATGTCGATCAGGACCTCGACCGCCTGATGGTAGGTCCAGATGCTGGGGCCGCGCAAGTGGTTGATGCGCAGCAGCTGTATAGGTTGGTGCTTCATGTCGGGCGTGCTGGGCGCGAGGTCGGATCGGGGGACTGGAAGTGACACCGGATGACCTCGACGAGCGGTTCGTGGGGGGCAGGAATGCGGGAGTGGCTCAGCTTTACAATCTGAACGAACTGAATCAGGATGGCTACCGGGACAGTACTGGAGCACCGACCACCTGACCAGCCCGCTGCTGGCGATTTTCTACTTACTTGACGCCTTTCGCGTAGAGCCCTCCAAAATAATTTGCAACATGTCGTCACTCAAAGAACTGGCTAAATTGCCCTCGGGTTTTCCGGCGGCCTGGCGCTTGGCCGTCTCGGCCCGGCTGGGCGGCTCCCCGGTCCAGGCCTGGCTGGAGCTCGACCTCGACGAGCAGCTGCGATTCGGTGCCGGCTTGCTGGTGGTCACGGCCGACCAGCTCTGGGCCTTCGAGGGCGGATCTGACCAGCCCAGCCTGCGCAACTGGGCGCTGGACCAGGAGCTCAAGCTGGTCTGCAGCGACCACAACGGCGTCGGCCTGCTCGAGCTGGTGCAGGCCCAGCAGCGCATCGGGGCCTGGCGCTACACCCTGGGCGGCCATCTGCAGGCCCATCGCCTGCTGGAGCAGTTCGAGGCCAGGCGCGAGTTCCTGCTGCACGGCAAGCCGTTGCAACTGGCGCCCCTGAGCCTGTGCCCGCAGTGTCAGTCGCCGCTGGACCCCGATCTGGATGAATGCGAGGTCTGCGCCCGCGTGATCCACACGCCGCCCTCGACCTGGACCCTGTTGCGGCTGTGGCGCTTCGCCCATCCCTACCGCTGGCAGCTGCTGACCGGCTTCCTGCTGACGCTGGCGGCGACCGCCGCCACCCTGGTGCCGCCCTACCTGACCATGCCGCTGATGGACCGGGTGCTGATTCCCTACCAGAACGGCCAGCCGATCGATACCGGGCTGGTGGCCTGGCTGCTCGGCGGCCTGTTCGGCTCGGCGCTGCTTGCCTGGTCGCTGGGCTGGATCAAGACCTATATCCTGGCGCTGGTCTCCGAGCGCATCGGCGCCGACCTGCGCACCACCACCTACGAGCATCTGCTCAAGCTCTCGCTCGAGTATTTCGGCGGTCGGCGCACCGGGGACCTGATGGCGCGCATCGGCAACGAGACCGACCGCATCAACGTCTTCCTGTCGCTGCACCTGCTGGACTTCGCGACCGACGTGCTGATGATCATCATGACGGCCGGCATCCTGTTCTCGATCAACCCGACGCTGGCGCTGGCGACCCTGCTGCCGCTGCCCTTCATCGGCTGGCTGATCCATGCCGTGCGCGACCGCCTGCGCACCGGCTTCGAGAAGATCGACCGGGTCTGGTCCGAGGTCACCAGCGTGCTGGCCGACACCATTCCGGGCATCCGGGTGGTCAAGGCCTTCGCCCAGGAGGACCGCGAGGCGCAACGCTTCCGTGACGCCAACCGCTACAACCTGGAGGTCAACGACCGGCTAAACCGCCTGTGGTCGCTGTTTTCCCCGACCGTCTCGCTGCTGACCGAGATCGGCCTGCTGATGGTCTGGGGCTTCGGCATCTGGCTGGTGTCCAAGGACAGCATCTCGGTTGGCGTGCTGACGGCCTTCATCGCCTACATCGGCCGCTTCTACACCCGGCTCGACTCGATGAGCCGGATCGTCTCGGTGACGCAGAAGGCGGCCTCCGGCGCCAAGCGGATCTTCGACATCCTGGACCATGTCTCTAGCGTGCCCGAGCCGGCCCAGCCGGTGGTGCTGCCCAAGGTGCGCGGCAAGATCGAGATCCGTGGCGCGGGTTTCCGCTATGGCAACCGGGCAGTGATCCGCGACCTCGACCTGACGCTCAACGAGGGCGAGATGATCGGCCTGGTCGGTCACAGCGGCTCGGGAAAGAGCACGCTGGTCAACCTGATCTGTCGCTTCTACGACCTGGCCGAGGGCGCGATCAAGCTCGATGGGGTCGACATCCGGCGCTTCGGCATCGCGGACTTTCGCCGCCACATCGGCCTGGTGCTGCAAGAGCCCTTCCTGTTCTTCGGCACCATCGCCGAGAACATCGCCTACGGCAAGCCCGACGCGACGCGCGAGGAGATCGTCGCGGCGGCACGCGCGGCGCATGCGCACGACTTCATCCTGCGCCTGCCGCTGGGCTACGACTCGCCAGTCGGCGAGCGCGGCCAGGGCCTGTCGGGCGGCGAGCGCCAGCGGATCTCGATCGCGCGCGCGCTGCTGATCGATCCGCGCATCCTGATCCTCGACGAGGCGACCTCGGCCGTCGATACCGAGACCGAGAAGGAAATCCAGAAGGCGCTCGACAACCTGGTCCAGGGCCGCACCACGATCGCGATCGCGCACCGCCTGTCCACCCTGCGCAAGGCGGATCGCCTGGTCGTGATGGACAAGGGTCGCAAGGTCGAGGAGGGCTCGCACGACGACCTGATCGCGCGCGAAGGCGCCTATTTCCGTCTCTATCAGGCGCAGCAGCGCCAGGCCGAGGCCAACCGCGACCTGCTGCCGGAGGATTGAACAGCATGCCTAGCCCGCACACCCTGCGCATTGAACGCAACCCGCTGGGCCGACTCAGGGTCCAGACCCCCGACGGCACCGTCCACGAGCCGGTCACGGCCGTGCGCGCCTTTCCGATCCAGACGCCCGCGGCGAACATCTCGCTGGTCGGCCCCAACGGGCACGAGGTGGCCTGGATCGCCGATCTGGCCGGACTGCCTCCCGAACAGCGCGCGCTGCTCGGGCAGGAGCTGCACCAGCGCGAGTTCATGCCGGTGATCCAGCGCCTGGTCGAGGTCAGCTCGTTCGCGACCCCGAGCACCTGGACGGTCGAGACCGACCGTGGCCGCTGCCAGTTCGTGCTCAAGGGCGAGGAGGACCTGCGCCGTCTCAATCCGACCACGCTGCTGGTGCACGACAGCCATGGCGTGCAGTTCATGATCCGCGACCCGCTGTCGCTGGACAAGGCCAGCCGCAAGCTGCTCGACCGCTTCCTCTGATCCGCTGATTCAGCGCCGATTCATGCATCATCCCAATCCCAGGGCCCTGCTCAAGCCCGCGATGCGCGGCGTGCTCGACCGCATCGCGCGCGCCAACCGCCTGCCGCTGCACCTGCTGACGCCCGAGCAGGCCAGGGCCTTCTACGAGGCCGGGGCCGGCGTGCTCGATCTGCCGCCGCACAAGCTGAAAAGGGTCGAGGCGCTCAGCGTGCCGATGCGCGACGGCTCCTCGATCGCGGCGCGGCTCTACGCGCCCGCGCTGCCCGATGCCGAGCCCAAGCTGCCGGTGCTGCTCTACCTGCACGGAGGCGGCTTCACGATCGGCAGCCTCGACACCCACGACAGCCTGTGCCGGCACCTGTCGCATCTGGCGCATTGCGCGGTGCTGTCGGTCGACTACCGGCTGGCGCCGCAATACAAGTTCCCGACCGCCGTCGATGACACCTGGGACAGCCTGGTCTGGCTGCACGCGCAGGCGGCCGAGCTGGGACTCGACCCGGACCGGATCGCCGTCGGTGGCGACAGCGCGGGCGGCACGCTGAGCCTGGTGACCGCGCTGCAGGCGCGCGACGCCGGCATCGGGCTGGCGCTGCAGCTGCTGTTTTACCCGGGCTGCGCCGCGCGCAGCGACACGCCCTCGCACAAGACCTTCGCCCACGGCTTCCTGCTCGAGTCCGAGGCGATCGACTGGTTCTTCGGCCATTACCTGGGTCGCGACGAGGAGCACGAGGACTGGCGCTTCGCCCCGCTGCTGGCGCATGACCTCGACGGCGTCGCGCCGGCCTGGTTCGGCCTGGCGGAATGCGACCCCCTGGTCGACGAGGGCGTGCTGATGGCGGACCGGCTGCGCATGAGCGGCGTGCCGGTCGAGCTCGAGATCTACCGTGGCATGGTGCACGACTTCATCAAGATGGGCCGCGCCGTCCCCGACGCGCTGACGGCGCATCAGGACGCGGCGCGCGCGCTGCGCCAGGCGTTCGTGCTGGCGCCGCTGGCCTGAAATCGCGCGCAAGACCACGGGGGCGGCAGGTTTTCCCGTGAAAAACTACAATGTCGGGTTGTCCCGGACCCAGGCCCGCCATGAACGCCCCCATCGATGTCTCCTTCTTTCCGCGCGCCGCCAAGCCGCTGACCAGCTACCGGCCCTACTGGGCCAAGCGCTTCGGCACAGCGCCCTTCCTGCCCATGAGCCGGGCGGAGATGGAGCAGCTCGGCTGGGACAGCTGCGACATCATCCTGGTGACGGGCGACGCCTATGTCGATCACCCGAGCTTCGGCATGGCCGTGATCGGCCGGGTGCTGGAGGCGCAGGGTTTTCGGGTCGGCATCATCGCCCAGCCCGACTGGCAGAGCGCCGAGCCGTTCAAGGTCCTGGGCAAGCCCAACCTGTTCTGGGGCGTGACCGCCGGCAACATGGACTCGATGATCAACCGCTACACGGCGGACCGCAAGATTCGCTCCGATGACGCCTACACCCCCGGCGATGTCGGCGGCAAGCGGCCCGACCGCGCGGCCATCGTCTACAGCCAGCGCTGCCGCGAGGCCTACAAGGACGTGCCGATCGTGCTCGGGGGTATCGAGGGCTCGTTGCGTCGCATCGCGCATTACGACTACTGGACCGAGACGGTGCGCCGCTCGATCGTGGTCGACAGCAAGTGCGACCTCCTGCTCTACGGCAACGCCGAGCGCGCGCTGGTCGAGGTCGCGCACCGGATCGCGCGCAAGGAGCCGGTCGAGCAGATCACCGACGTGCGCGGCACCGCCTTCGTGCGCAAGCAGTCGGGTGGCGGCTGGTTCGAGCTTGATTCGACCGAGGTCGATCTGCCGGGCCGGGTCGATGCCCACCTGAATCCCTACCTGATGGTATCCGAGCAGGCCAAGGCCCAGGGTCAGAGCTGCGCGCGCGACGATGAGGCCCAGGATCACGCCGAGGCACAGAATGCCGCCCGTTCCGGCGCCAGCCAGGGCGCCGCGATCCAGCCGCTGACCTTCATGGCCAATCCGGCGCTGCCGAGCCAGGGCCGGCCCGCGCGCGACCGCACCGTGGTGCGGCTGCCGGGCTTCGAGGCGATCAAGGCCGACCCGGTGCTCTACGCCCACGCCAACCGCGTGCTGCATCTGGAGACCAACCCCGGCAACGCGCGCGCGCTGGTGCAGGCGCACGGCGCCGGCACGGCGGCGCGCGATGTCTGGATCAACCCGCCACCGATCCCGCTGACCACGGCCGAGATGGACTACGTGTTCGATCTGCCGTACGCGCGCAGCCCGCATCCGGCCTATGCCGACGAGAACGGCGGCCACGACGGCGCGACCAAGATCCCGGCCTGGGAGATGATTCGCTTCTCGATCAAAATCATGCGCGGCTGCTTCGGCGGCTGCACCTTCTGCTCGATCACCGAGCACGAGGGCCGCATCATCCAGAGCCGTTCCGAGGAATCGATCATCCAGGAGGTCGAGGACATCCGCGACAAGGTCAAGGGCTTCACCGGCGTGATCTCGGACCTCGGCGGGCCGACGGCTAACATGTACCGCCTGGGCTGCCGCAGCCCCGAGATCGAGGCGGCCTGCCGCAAGCCCAGCTGCGTCTACCCCGGCATCTGCCAGAACCTGACCACCAACCACGACCCGCTGATCCAGATCTATCGCCGCGCGCGCAGCCTGCGCGGCATCAAGAAGATCCTGATCGGCTCCGGTCTGCGTTACGACTTGGCCGTGCAGTCGCCTGAATACGTGAAAGAACTGGTCCAGCACCATGTGGGCGGCTACCTGAAGATTGCGCCCGAGCACACCGAGGGCGGCCCGCTGTCCAAGATGATGAAGCCGGGCATCGGCACCTACGACCGCTT
>JBDLVJ010000282.1:0-3276 GCA_039804875.1 Pseudomonadota bacterium
ATGTGGCAGCGGGCGCCCGAGGGTTCGAGCGTGAGTTCGGGGCCGGTCAGGTAAGCCCGCAGGCCGTCCGCCAGCAGGGCCTGCCAGCGCTGACTGGCCGCCGTCCAGGCGGCGTCTCCGCCGACAAAGATCTCCACCGGTATCCGGCCCCGGTCCTGGATCAGCCAGTCCAGCAGGACCGGAATCTGGCGGCGCGAGATCTCCCCGCCGCCCAGTTGCGGCGCATGGTTGACCTCGTTGAGGATCGCGCCGTTCTCGAACCAGGGGCGAGCGATGTCGGGCGTGATCAGGTCGATGCCGGCGATGTCCAGCCCGAACAGCCTGCTGGCCTCGATGGCGATCCTGAGGTTCTCGGGGTGGACGATGGCGCTGACCTCTTCGTCAATGCCGCCCCATGCGGTCGATTCGATCCGGCGCAGGGCCACCCATTCACCCGCGGGCGGCACGGAGTCGGCGTCATGGCCGGCCGCCGCCAGCGCGCTCAGCGCCAGTGCGTCGAGCGGCTGGATCTTCGAGCGTTGCCAGGGCGGGAGGCGTCGTTGCGCCTCGAGTTCGGCCTGCACGAGATCGATGATCCGGTGCCGGCCATCGGCCAGGACCGACATCGGCAGGCGTTTGACGGCATACAGCAGCCGGCCCCTGGCGATGAAGAGGCGGTGACAGCAGCCGACGACCTGCCGTTCGACGATCACCTGCCTGGAGGGCGACAGGTCACGCGCCGTGCCGAACGCGGCCTCAAGCCCGGGTTCATCCGCGACATCCACCGTCACGCCCTCGCCACGGTCCAGGTCCAGCGGCTTGACCACCACCGGCCAGCCCAGCCGGCGTGCCGCCGCCAGTGCGCTGGCCGCGTCGGTCACGACCCGCTGCCGGGGCGCCGGCAGTCCCGCCCCCTGCAGCAGGCGCGCGGTCAGTGCCTTGCTTTGCGCCAGTCGCGCGCCGATGGCCGAATCGAGTTCGGTCGCGCTGCGATCCATCCGGTGGGCCTTGCTGCCCCAGCCGAGCTGGAAGATGCCACCGCCCAGATGCAGGAAGGGGATGCCCTGGTCGTGGGCGGCCTGCAGCACCGGCAGGGTGGACTTGCCGGGCGGCATCACTCGGGTCAGCCGGCCGATCACTCGATTGGCCTCGTCGTAGAGGTTCTCGAGGCTGGTCTCGCTCAGTGCCGTGCTGGCGGCCAGGTCGCAGAGCCCGAGCGCCGCTGTCAGGGCTTCCCCGTAAAGCGCGACGGGCAGTTGATGGACCAGGGCCAGCCCGACCTGGGCCTGCCAGCGGTCCGTTTTGGCCTCGGGCCCGTTGAGCGAGACGATCCGCGGCGGGTCGAACACCGGAATCCGGCTCGTCTGCAGCAACTGGCGCGCGAGCAGCAGGGCGCGCCACAGCCATTGACCGGCGCTTTCCTGCTGCGCTGACGGTGGCGACCGCGACCACCCGGCCGCCGCATCGACGGCTTCGATCGGTGCCTGCAGCACCCGGTTCAGCCACGAGTCCAGCGCTGGCAGGTCGATCCGCCCGGGCAGGGTGAAGCGCTGCTCGAAGCGCTGGAGCTGCTGCCGGCGCTGGCCGACCCGAGACCCGGGCGCTGGCTTCTGGTCCTGCTGACCGGCCTGTGCGCCAGGCGTCAGCAGCCTGGCGCCGATCAGGGGCAGCAGTTCCGCGCGCACCAGCTTGCCTTCGTGGTTGCGCGGAATCGCATCGACGATCAGGACCCGGTATGGGCCACGGGCGCCCAGCCGGCTGCTGGCATGGTCGAGCAAGGCCTGTTCCGAGACGGTCGCTCCGACTCTGAGGGTCAGCGCGCAGACGGGAATGTCCTGATGGACACGGTGGCGCACCGGCACCACGGCCACGTCGGCGACCGCGGGATGGGCCGCCATCAGCTGCTCGATCTCGGCCGGGTAGATGTTGACCCCGTTCATGATCAGCATATGGTCGGCCCGGCCGTAGAACACCAGTTGTCCCTCGCGGCTCAGCAGGCCGAGGTCGCCCGGCAGGAACCAGCCGTCCTGGAAGCTCGCCCGCGAGGCTTGCGCGTCGCCGAGGTAGCCATCGATCAGGGCCGGAGTCCTGATTCGGACCAGGCCCACCGTCCCCGGCGGCAGTGCCTGTCCGCGTCGGTCGACCACCTGGATTTCGACCCCGACGGGTGGGCGACCGACCGTGCCCGCGACCGCATAGACCTCGGGCGGACCCGCGATCGCGACCGGGCCTGCCTCGTTGATGCCATAGCGGACATAGAGCTGCGGCGTCAGTGCCCGTCTGAAGCGCTGGCGCAGGTCGTCGCTCACCGTCGAGGCCGTGAGCTCGAAGGCCCGCAGGGCCGGCAGGGCCGGCAGGGC
Source organism: Pseudomonadota bacterium (assembly GCA_039804875.1). Lineage (GTDB taxonomy): Bacteria > Pseudomonadota > Gammaproteobacteria > Burkholderiales > Burkholderiaceae_C > Malikia. The sequence goes on from JBDLVJ010000282.1 coordinate 2,340, forward strand.
CGGCGTACTCTCCCGGCTGCCCGCCGGCAGCGAGGCGATCAGCTTTTCGGCATGGAAGACGGTGCCGTAGAGCACCGTGAGTCTGTCGCTGGCGCAGCGCTGCAGCACCGTGGCGGCATCGCTCCATAGTTCCAGCGCGCAGGCGGCGCCTGCCCACAAGGCCTCGTGCAGGCGGAATTTCGCGGTCGAGAAGTCGAAATGGCTCAGTGCCGCGACCCGATCCGATGGTGTCAGTCCGAGTGCCCTGGCACCCAGTTCGGAGCGCGCGCATCCCTGCGCATGACTGATCGGAATCAGCCGGGGTCGCCCGGTCGACCCCGAGCCCGTGATCAGCAGCCAGGGGGCCTCCGGCGCTGGCGCCATCAGGCGGGTATCGATCAGGGTCGGACTGGCACTGATCGCGCGGCGCTCCAGCCGCAGGCTGGTGACACCGGTCTCGAAGCGCTCGGGCTGGTCGCTCGCGAGCCAGGCAATACCCGCCCGCTCGGCCATCTGCCGGCGCTGGCTCACGGTCGCGCTGCGGGGAATGGAGTAGGCGGTCGCCCCGAGGCGCGCAAGCGCCAGCAGGGCCAGCACCAGGCCAAGCTCTTCGACGAAGCTCAAGCCGACCACCTGACCGGCCCGCACGCCCAGACCGTGCAGCTGCCTGGCATATTGCCAGACCAGCTGGTCGAGTGCGCGGAAATCCAGCGTCCCGCGCGGCAGCAACAGGGCCGGAGCGTCCGGTCGTGTCCGGGCCTGCTCGATCAGGTCGAAAGTGATGTTGTGCTGCACGGTATCCTCCCCGCCGTGCAGTCTAGCCCTGGGTTGATCGCCAGGCTAGTCCTGGTTCACTGTGATTCGAGTCGCAGTTGATCCTCGATGGTCTCGCGCGCGCGCACCAGCCACGCCTGCCGACCCTCGACCAGCACCTCGGCCTCGCGCCCGCGACTGTTGT
>JBDLVJ010000283.1:0-3632 GCA_039804875.1 Pseudomonadota bacterium
AAGACGAAGGCTACCGCGCCCATTTCGGCCAGGCGCAGGTCGCTGGTCGGCGCGAGCTCGGTCGGCACGCCCAGGCCCAGGTCGGCCTGGCCGTTCTGCAGCGCCTCCCAGGTGCCCGACAGGGTCTCGGCGCGCAGCCGCAGCCGCGTCGGCGCGCCCAGCGCATAGAAGGCCTCGCAGAGCTCGAACAGCGTGGCCCGGGCGATCAGCGCGTCGGCCGCGATCGTGAGCTCGGGCTCCCAGCCGGTCGCGACCCGGCGCACCCGCTGCGCGACCGCGTCGAGCTCGCGCAGCAGATGCTCGCCAGCGCGCAGCAGCTCGGTGCCGGCCGGGGTCAGGCGGGCGCGGCGCGAGCTGCGGTCGAACAGCAGCACGTCGAGCGCGTCCTCGACCTGGCGCACCCGGTAGGTCAGCGCGCTGGGGACCAGGCCGAGCTCGCGCGCCGCCGCCGCCATGCTGCCGGTGCGGGCTACGGTCTCGATCAGGTCGAGGTTCTCGGGCGAGAGGGCGGCCAGTTGTTTTTGCATGGAGAGGTTTGAGTGTTCACAATTTTTGAATTGTGCCGGCAAAATGCTGGGCTGAACAGGCCGGACCCAGGCCCTAAAGTCCTGTCATCGACTTTTGACAACGACAGGAGTGTCCCCACCATGATCAGCCTGCGCAAATCACGCGAACGCGGCTACGCCGACCACGGCTGGCTCAAGAGCTTCCACTCCTTTTCCTTTGCCGGTTACTACGATTCGCAGCACATGGGCTGGGGCAATCTGCGCGTCATCAACGAGGACCGCATCGCGCCCGGCACCGGCTTTGGCAGCCACGGCCACCGCGACATGGAGATCGTCAGCTACGTGATGAGCGGGCGCCTGGCGCACCAGGACAGCATGGGCAATGTCCAGACCATTCCGCCGGGCGAGGTCCAGCGCATGAGCGCGGGCAGTGGCGTGCGCCACAGCGAATTCAACCACGCGCCCGACCAGACCACGCATTTCCTGCAGATCTGGATCGAGCCCGACCAGGCCGGCATCGATCCCGGCTACGAGCAAAAGGCGTTTGCCGACGCCGACAAGCGCGGCCGGCTGTGCCTGGTCGCCTCGCGCGACGGGGCCCTGGGCTCGGTGACGATCCATGCCGATGCCCGCATTCATGCCGGCCTGTTCGACGGCGCCGAGCAGGCCGAGCTGGCGCTTGATGTGGCGCGCAAGGCTTATGTGTTCCTCGTGCGCGGCAGCCTGAGCGTCAACGGTCTGGCGCTGCAGGCTGGCGACGCCGCGTTGCTGGCGCAGGAGTCGCTGCTGCAGCTCGGGCAGGGCGTCGATGCCGAAGTGCTGGTGTTCGATCTCGCGCCCTGAGCCGGGCAAATTGCAAGAATTTTTCGCGCCCTGATTCGAAGGGCGTTTTTTCCGGCGCCGCTGGCGCCTTCATTGCAGGAGTTTCAAGATGGCAAACGTAGTCGTGGTTTATCACTCGGGTTATGGTCACACGCAGCGCGTCGCGCAGCAGGTCGCGCAGGGCGCCGGTGCCGAACTGCTCGCGATCGACGCCGACGGCAACCTGGCCGAGGGCGGCTGGGAAGCCCTGGCCGCCGCCGATGCGATCGTCTTCGGCACGCCGACCTACATGGGCGGCCCGAGCTGGCAGTTCAAGAAGTTCACCGATGCGTCGTCCAAGGCCTGGTTCGGCCGCACCTGGCAGGACAAGGTCTTTGGCGGCTTCACCGTCAGCGCCAGCCTCAACGGCGACAAGGGTGCCTGCCTGATCCAGCTCCAGACCCTGGCCTCGCAGCACGGCGGCCTCTGGGTCAGCTTGGGGCTGGCGCCGGCCAACAGCTCGGCCTCGAGCCGCGCCGATGTCAACAACCTCGGCGGCTCGGTCGGCCTGATGGTGCAGTGCGCCTCCGATGCCGGCGCCGACCAGATCCCCGCCGGCGACCTCGAAACCGCCCAGCGCTACGGCGCGCGCGTGGCCGCGATCGCGACGCGCTTCAAGGGCTGATCGCCCCCGGGCGCGGCGCTGGCACGGCGGCGGGCGGCTGACCTGGCCAGCACGGCTTTCGGGCCGGCCTTCTACAATCCCGGGATGTTCGTCCATCTGCGTCTGCATTCCGAGTTTTCCGTCGTCGACGGCACCGTCCGCCTCGATGAAGTCGTCGCGGCCGCGGCCGCCGACGGCCAGCCCGCCCTGGGCCTGACCGACCTGTCCAACCTGTTCGGCGCCATCAAGTTCTACCAGGCCGCGCGCGGCGCTGGCGTCAAGCCGCTGCTGGGCGCCGAGGTCTTCGTGCAGGGCCTGGGTCCCGAGGCCGCCCCGGGCGCCTCGGTGCAGCAGCAGAGCCTGCCGCGCATGCTGCTGCTTGTGCAGAGCCACCAGGGCTATCTCAACCTGTGCGAGCTGCTGGCGCGCGCCTGGACGCGCAATCTTCAGCGCGACCAGGCCGCGATCAAGTGGGAATGGCTGCAGGAGTTGTCCGAGGGCCTGATCCTGCTGTCGGGCGCGCACAGCGGCCCGGTCGGGCTGGCGCTGCTGGCCGGCGACGAGGCGCGCGCGGCCGAGCTCGCGCGGCAACTGGCCGCCGCCTTCCCGCAGCGCTTCTACCTCGAGCTGCAGCGCGCCGGCCGCCCCGACGACGAGCGCCAGGTCGTCGGCGCGGTGCAGCTCGCGGCCCGGCTGCGGCTGCCGGTGGTCGCGACCCATCCGGTGCAGTTCCTCCAGCACGAGGACTACGAGGCGCACGAGGCGCGGGTCTGCATCTCCGAGGGCGAGATCCTCGGCAACCAGCGCCGGGTCCGCAAGTTCACGCGCGAGCAGTATTTCAAGTCCGCCGCCGAGATGGCCGCGCTGTTCGCCGACCTGCCCTCGGCGCTGGCCAACAGCGTCGAGATCGCGCGCCGCTGCAACCTGACGCTGGTGCTGGGCAAGCCGCAGCTGCCGAATTTCCCGATCCCCGAGGTCGATGGCGTGGTGATGTCGGTCGACGACTATTTCCGCCATGTCTCGCACCAGGGCCTCGAAGGCCGTCTGCTCCACCTGTTCCCCGACCAGGCCAAGCGCAATGCGGAGCGCCCGCGCTATGTCGAGCGGCTCGAGTTCGAGCTCAACACCATCCTGAAGATGGGTTTTCCGGGCTATTTTCTGATCGTGGGCGACTTCATCCAGTGGGCGAAGGAAAACGGCTGTCCGGTCGGGCCGGGCCGGGGCTCCGGCGCCGGTTCGCTGGTGGCCTACGCGCTCTTGATCACCGACCTCGACCCGCTGCAGTACAACCTGCTGTTCGAGCGCTTCCTGAACCCGGAGCGGGTGTCGATGCCCGACTTCGACATCGATTTCTGCCAGACCAACCGCGACCGCGTGATCGACTATGTCAAGGACAAGTACGGCAAGGACGCGGTGAGCCAGATCGCCACCTTCGGCACCATGGCCGCGCGCGCGGCGATCCGCGACGTGGGACGGGTGCTCGATTTCGCCTACGGCTTCTGTGACGGCATCTCCAAGCTGATCCCGAACAAGCCGGGCATGAGCGTGACGCTGCAGTATCCGCCCAACCCGCCCAAGGCCGGCGACAAGAACAACTACGCGATCGCGATGGAGCCGGTGCTGGCCGAGCGCCTCGAGCGCGAGGAGGACGTCAAGACCCT
>JBDLVJ010000284.1:0-3501 GCA_039804875.1 Pseudomonadota bacterium
CGCGTCCGCCGTTCGGCGGCGTCAAGGCCAGCGGCCTGGGACGCGACGGCGGCCACTGGAGCTTGCAGACCTACACCGAACCCAAGAACGTGTCGATCAGCTACGGCCAGCACGCGATCCCGCGCTGGGGACTCTGAGCAGGCGCTGAGCGGCGCGCAGGTCAAGCATCGAGCGGGCTTTCAGGCGCCACTGGACTGCGCCGCTCCTGCCAGGCTACGACTGCCTCAGCCGCACCAACTCTCGGCAAGGGCGAGCGTGAGATCAGCCGCCGGCATCTCGCGCGCCAACGCTGCCGCCTGGCCGGCCCACCGCGGCGTGAAATCGTCGCGCCCCTGCGCCTCGGCCCAGGCGCGCAGCGGCGCCAGGTGCGTGGCCGCCAGCGGAAAGGCCGGCGCCTGGCGGCTGATGCAGCCGCCCAAGCTGCCATCGGCGCCGAGCACGCGCATGGCCCGGTTCACGATGCCGCGCGCCGGCCGGCCGGTGAAGACATTGGTCAACGCGGTGTGCCGGGCCCGCGCCGACTGCAGCGCCGCCCGGTGCGGCGCGCTGGTGCGCGCCTCGGGGCAGAGCAGATAGGCGGTGCCGACCTGCACCCCCGCCGCGCCCAGCGCGCGCGCCGCCGCCACGCCAGCCGCGTCCGCGATGCCGCCGGCCGCGATCACCGGCAGCTCGACCGCGCGCACGATCCGCGGCAGCAGCGCGAACGTCCCGAGCTGGGTCGTCAGGTCATCCCCCAGGAAGAGGCCACGGTGGCCGCCGGCCTCCAGGCCCTGGGCGATGATGGCGTCGGCGCCATGGGCCTGCAGCCACAGCGCCTCCTCGACCGTGGTCGCGCTCGACAGCACTTTCGTCCCCCAGGACTTGACGCGCGCGAGCAGCTCGGGCGCCGGCAGTCCGAAGTGAAAGCTCACCACCGGCGGGCGAAAGGCCTCGAGCAGATCGGCGGCGGCGGCATCGAAAGGCGCGCGTGCCGCGATGGCCGGCCCCTCGGGTGCGGGCAATCCGGCCTCGGCGCAGAGCGGCGCCAGCGCCGCGCGCCAAAGTGCCTCGCGCTGCGCATCGGCCTGCGGCGGCTGGTGACAGAAGAAATTGACGTTCCAGGGCCCTTGCGCCTCGCGGCGCAGGATGTCGAGCTCGTCGCGCAAAGCGTCGGGCGTCAGCGTCGCGGCCGGCAACGAGCCCAGGCCACCGGCGTTCGTGACGGCCAGCGCCAGCGCGCTGCCCTGGGAACCGGCCATCGGCGCCTGGATGACGGGCAGGCGCAGGCCGAGCAGATCTTGCAGAGTGGATTTCGACATGACCCGATGCTAGCGCGTTCAGGGCCGCGCCAGGCTTACCGTGCGCCAGGCGTCATGGGACAATCGCGCCATGCGACTGAACCTGATTTACGCCCGCGCCGCCAACGGCGTCATCGGCAAGGACAACGCCATGCCCTGGCATCTGCCGGAGGATCTGGCCCATTTCAAGCGCCAGACGCAAGGCTGCCCGGTCGTGATGGGCCGCAAGACCTGGGACTCGCTGCCGGCCAGGTTCCGCCCGCTGCCGGGCCGGCTCAACATCGTGCTGACGCGCGACGCCGCGACCGCCACCCAGCTCCAGGCCGAGGGCGCGCTGGCGCTGACCGGGCTGGAACAGGCGATCGCGCATTGCGCCACGCTGGCCGAGCCGCCAGCCGAGCTTTGGATCATAGGCGGCGCGCAGATCTACGCCCAGGCCTTGCCGCTGGCCCAGCGCGTCATCGTGACCGAGATCGCGCGCGACTACGCCGGCGACGCCCATGCGCCCGAGCTGGGCCCGGAGTGGCGCGAGACCGCGCGCGAATCCCATGTCGCGGCCAGCGGCCTGGGCTACGACTTCGCGAGCTACGAGCGCTGAGCCAGGGTCGGACTCAGGCGCCCGACAGCCCGATCCGACCGGCGGAGCCCAGCGGCGCGGCGCGCTGGTCACCAAGCCGGAACTGGCGCACCGCGGCCGCCAGCTGCTCGGCCTGCTCGCCCAGGCTTCTGGCGGCGGCGGTGGACTGCTCCACCAGCGCGGCGTTCTGCTGCGTCATCTGGTCGAGATGGGTCATCGCGCCATTGACCTGATTGATGCCCGTGCTCTGCTCGATGGCGGCATTCGAGATCTCGCCGATGATGCTGCTGACGCGCTGGACCGAACCGACGATCTCGCTCATGGTCAGACCCGCGTCGCTGACCAGGCGCGAACCGCCATCGACCTTCTCGACGCTGCTGCCGATCAGGAGCTTGATCTCGCGCGCGGCGGTGGCGCTGCGCCCGGCCAGGCTGCGGACCTCGGAGGCCACCACGGCGAAACCCCGACCGGCCTCGCCGGCGCGCGCCGCCTCGACCGCGGCGTTGAGCGCGAGGATGTTGGTCTGGAAGGCGATGCCGTCGATGACGCCGATGATGTCGCCGATCTGGCGCGAGCTGGCGTTGATCTCGTCCATGGTGCTGACCACCTGATGGACCACGGCGCCACCGCGCGCGGCCACCTCGGCCGCCGAGGTCGCCATCTGGTTGGCCTCGCGGGCCGAATCGGCCGATTGCCGCACGGTCTCGGTCAGCTCGCACAGGCTGGAGGCGGTCTGCTGCAGGTTGTCGGCGGTCTGTTCGGTGCGATGGCTCAGGTCCAGGTTGCCGGTGGCGATCTGGCTGCTGGCCGTGGTGATCGAATCGACCGCATCGCGTATGCCGGACAGGGTCTGGGTCAGCTGCTGCCGCATGACCTCGACCACCCGGATCAGGGCGCCGATTTCATCGCGCTGGCCGCTTTGCATCGGTTGGGTCAGGTCGCCCTGGGCCACGGCGGTGACGGCCAGACTGAGCTGCGCCAGGGGACGCGCGACCCAGCGCCGGATCAGCCAGAACAGCCCGAGGCCCAGCACCAGCGCGCCGCCCCCCAGCAAGACCCAGAGCATGGCCATGGCGCCCCAGTGCCGCTGCATGGCCTCGGCCTCGGACAGGTCGGCCACCACCCACCAGCCGGTGGCCGGGTTGCGCTGCATCTGGAGCAGGCGCCCGGTGGACTGGCCATCGAGCAGCGAGGTCGCGTCACGGACCACGCCATCGGGCGCGTCGCGCAGCGAGGCCAGCAAGGCCCCCGCGCCGGGCACCAGATCGGCGACCTGACCGCCCCTGGCGCTCGGATGGATCACGAAGCTGGCCTCGGCCAAGTCCTGCTTCGGATCGATCACCAGCAGGCCGCCGGTCTCGAAGAAGCGGGTCTCGAGCACGGTCTTCTCCGTCGCCGCCTCGAACGCCGTCATGTCGAAACCGATGAACAGGGCGCCAATCGGCTGACCGTCCGCGCCCTGGATCGGCTCGTAGTGCGTCATGTAGGGCTTGCCGAACAGGACGGCGCGCCCGGTATAGGGCCTGCCCTGCCGCAGCAGGGCGTAAGCGGGATGGGTCCTCGCCAGCACCGTGCCGACCGCGCGCTCGCCCTGGGCGTTCTTGAGCGAGGTGGTGATGCGCAGGAAATCGTCACCCCGGCGGCCGA
>JBDLVJ010000285.1:0-2753 GCA_039804875.1 Pseudomonadota bacterium
TGGACTCTGCCGCGACGCCGATCCGGGAAAACTTCTCCGAACCACATATTGCACCGCAACATGGATTCCATTCTAGGAGCGGTATCGGAGTCGCGCAAGACTTTTTGCTGCGGTGCAACAAAAAAATTCAGGCCGGCTCGAGGAGGGTGCGCTGATCACCCGGCAAGCGGTCCGGCAAGGCGACGCGGTCGCGGCCGGCGGCCTTGGCGCGCCGGACGGCCAGTCCGGCGCCAACGCTCAACTCGTCCTCGTCCATGCCATGCAGGGGATAGAGCGCGACGCCGACGCTGGTCGTCAGCGCCAGCCGCTGACCACGCAGCGCGATCGGTTCGCGCAGGGCGCGACGGATCTTGTCCGCCACCTCGAGCGCCTCGCGTTCGCAGCCGACACCGGGCAGCAGCACCATGAAATGGTCGCCACCCCAGCGGCCGACCGTGTCGGACCGGCGCACGCAGGCGGCGATCCGGGCCGCCACCTCCTGCAGCGCGAGGTCGCCGATGGCGTGGCCCCAGCGCTCGTTGAAGGGCTTGAAGTGGTCGAGTTCGACCTGCAGCCAGGCGGTGCGTTCGCCATGGCGCTCGGCCTGCAGCAAGGCCTGCTGGAGCCGGTCCAGGCACAGGAGACGGCCGGGCAACCCGGTCAACGCGTCGAACGGCGCCCGCTGGAACATGCCAGGCCGCAGGCCTTCTCCGAGTTCTCGCGCCACGCCCAGCAGGCCAACCATGCGCCCGTCCGGGTCGAACAGCGGCGCGACCCGGGCCGCATGCCAGCGCCAGTCACCGTCGGCGTGACGGATCCGGTATTCGACCTCGCGCTGCAGACGGCGACTGGCCAGCGCGCGCTCGATGATTCCCTGGCAGGCTGGCAGATCGTCGGAATGGACCAGCCAGGCATGGTTCTGGCCGAGCAGGCGCTCCGGGTCCAGGCCCAGGGCCTCGCGCCAGTTGGCCGACAGCTGCTGGAAGCGGCCATCGAGGTCGAGCGCGAAAACCAGCTCGCTGGCGCATTCGAGGTGGCGCTGCCGACTTTGCTCGCTGGCGAACAAGGCCTGCCTGAGCCGATCGCGCTCGCTGATGGCGGTCCGCGTGGCGCCGTCAGCCTGTTCGACGACGGCCTGCCAGCGCGCCTCGGCCGCCTGCCAGCCCTGCTGCAGCGCGATCAGGCTGGCCTGGTCACGACACGAGGCCAGGTCGGCGCGCCGCTTCCCGAACCAGAGCACAAGGAGCGCGACGACCAGCATCAGGCCGGCCGCTGACACGACCACGGGTGACTCGAACCCGCTGGCCCAGGCCGGCAGCGGCAGACCAGCCAGGGTGGCGGACCCGAGCGTCAATGAGGGGGTGGCGGACGAAAGGGCCGCGCATCTTCTAGCAGACATAGCATTTAATGATAGGCAATCGTGATGAATTGCCTCATAGTAGTTACCATTAGGATGATCTACCATGGGGCATCGTGCCCCCACCCCGGACCCGGAGCCGATCCACCGCCATGCCTTGCGAAACCATCTGGGAAAACAAAGGGGTGCTCAAGCGCCTGTCGGGTCATGTGTCGGCGGCTGAATTCATGCACTCGGTCGAGGCGATACAGGCCGATCCGCGTTTCGATGACATCCGTTACGTCATCAACGACTTCAGTCAGATCACCAGCCACGAACTCGATGTGGACCTGCTGCAGGAACTCGCCGCGATCCAGTACGGCGCGCAGGCCAGCAATCCGCAGGTGCGGGCGGTCTATGTCGGGCTCGGGAGCGATCCGGGACTGGCACGGCTGCTGCAGTCGATCCTGATCGGCTCGACGGGCCCGCGCTACCAGGTGGCGCTGTTCGCGACCCTGCCGCAGGCCCGCGACTGGCTGCAAGGGGAATTGCGCTCGGCCTGGCGCGGCGGACTGGGCGTGAGATCCAGCGCCAGCTGAGTCGGGCGAGTCGGCCCTCGAGCAGCGCTTAGACTAGCGCCATCATGAGCACGATTGCCGTCATAGACTTTGAAACCAGCGGGCTGCTGCCCGAAGCCGGCGGCCGCGCGACCGAGGTCGCCATCGTGCTGGTCGATCAGGACCGGGTGGTCGACCGTTTTGCCAGCCTGATGAACGCCGGGGTCTGGATTCCCCCCTTCATCACCGAGCTGACCGGCATCAGCAACGCCATGGTGCGCGCCGCGCCAGCCGCCGCGCAGGTGATGGCGCAGGCCGCGCAGTTCGTCGGCGACCGGCCGCTGATCGCGCACAACGCCTCCTTCGACCGCAAGTTCTGGCAGTCCGAGCTCGCGCATGTCGGCCTGGCCGCGCCCCAGCCCTTCGCCTGCACCGTGCTGCTGTCGCGCCGGCTCTACCCGGACGCACCGAACCACAAGCTCGGCACGCTGGCCGACTTCCACGCCCTGCCGCGCAGCGGCCGCGCGCACCGTGCCCTGTCCGATGCCGAGGTCACGGCCGAGCTGCTGCTGCGCATCCAGCGCGATCTGCGCCGGCGTCATGGCGTCGCCACGCCCGGACATGATTTCCTGCAGGCCTTGCAGCAATGCTCCAAGGCCACCCTGCCGCGCTTCTGGCAACGCCATGCCGACGCCACTCCCTGATTGTTCCGACCGCCATGCATACCCCCAGCCTTACCCATACCCAGGACAAGACCCGCACCGACGACCTGCGCATCCGCGCCGTGCGCCCGCTGCTGACACCCGCGCTGCTGCAGGAGTGGCTGCCGACGCCCGAGCCGGCCCAGGCCCTGGTCGAAGCCAGCCGGGCCGAGATCGCGC
>JBDLVJ010000286.1:0-6100 GCA_039804875.1 Pseudomonadota bacterium
TGGCGAGCAGCGTACCTTCCGCGTCGCCATCCTCGAGGAAGGTACGCTGCTCGCCATTCGGCAGCGCGATCGGGTTCTTGCCACCGCTGGTCAGCTCGATCAGGGCACCGGCCTGGTCCAGCGTCGGCCCGGACAGGGTGCCGCTGCCGAACAGATCGCCCGGCTGCAGGTTGCAGCCGTTGACGGTGTGATGCGTCACCATCTGCGCCACGGTCCAGTAGGCATGGCGGTAGCTGGTGCGGCAGATCTGCGCGTCGGACTGGCCGGCGGCGCGCATCTGGTCGGTCAGCAGCCCGACCTGCAGCTGGATGTCGAACGAACCGCCCCGACGGTTGGCGGCGCTGTCCAGATAGGGCAGCGGTTGCGGGTCGCCCTCGGGCCGGGTGAACGGCACCCGGTAGGGCGCCAGCGCCTCCAGCGTCACGATCCAGGGCGAGACGGTGCTGGCGAAATTCTTCGACAGGAAGGGCCCGAGCGGCTGGTATTCCCAGGCCTGGATGTCGCGCGCCGACCAGTCGTTCAGCAGGCAGATGCCGAACACATGGTCTTCCGCGTCCTCGATGCCAACCGGTGAACCCTGCTCGTTGCCCGGGCCGATGAAGATGCCGAGCTCGAGCTCGATGTCCATGCGCTTGCTCGGCGCCAGCACCGGGGCTTCGGCATCGGGCGCCTTGAGCTGGCCCTTCGGACGCGGGAAGGCCTGGCCCGAGATGCCGATGCTGGACGCCCGGCCGTGATAGCCGATCGGCACCCACTTGTAGTTGGGCAGCAACGGGTTGTCCGGGCGGAACAGCTTGCCGATGTTGGTCGCGTGATGCACCGAGGTGTAGAAGTCGGTGTAGTCGCCGATCTGCGCCGGGACGGTGTATTCGACCTCGGCCTGCGCGACCAGACAGCCGCGCAAGGCGTCCACCGCCGCGCCGGCCACGTCTGCAGCATCGGCCTTGAGCAGATCGAACAGGCCGTGACGCAGCGCCCGCCAGGCCACCGGCCCCAGCGCCATCAGCGGATTCAGGCTGGCACCGGCGCCCGCCAGCGCGGCCTCGGCCGCCAGGCCTTGCAGCGCAGCGGTCGCGCCGAGCAACGCCAGATCGATAACCTGATCACCGATGGCGACACCGCCACGGAATGCCTGGCCCGAATCCCGGCGCCGGAAGACACAGAACGGCAGGTTCTGGATCGGAAAATCGCCACCGGCCTGGTTGGCGGACTGGACCCAGCTGCGGGCCGCCGGGTCGTGGGTGTGGTTGAGTCCGCTCATGTCAGGACACCATGCTGCCGTCGTGCATCCAGGCCGCGTGCTTGGGCGCGCGCTTGGTCTGGTCCCACTCGTTGACCATGTCCCATTTCACCTCGTCGAGCATCTGCATCATCCTGGGCGTGCCGCAGTCCCAGGCCAGTTCCAGCCGGTGACCGTTGGGGTCGAAGAAGTAGATCGACTTGAAGATGGTGTGATCGGTCGGGCCCACCACCTCGATGCCTTCGGCCTCGAGCCTGGCCTTGGCGCTGATCAGGTCGTCGTGCGAGGCAACCTTCAGCGCCAGATGCTGGACCCAGGCCGGGGTATTCTCGTCGCGGCCCATCGGCGGTTGCGCCGGCAGCTCGAAGAAGGCCAGGACGTTGCCGTCGCCCGCATCCAGGAAGATGTGCATGTACGGGTCCTGCGCCTTGGTCGAAGGCACCTCGTTTTCGGCGATCGCCAGCACCAGCTTCATGTCGAGATGTTTTTCATACCACTCGACGGTGGTCTTGGCATCCTTGCAGCGGTAGGCGACGTGGTGGATTTTCTGGACTAGCATGGTGCTTCCTCAGCTTGGTCTGTCGGTGGAATGAAGAGAATGGCGGTGAAATCCGGCTCAGTCGAGCTTGACACCGATCTTGGTGATCAGCGCGCCCCATTTCTCGCGCTCGGACTTGGCGAAGGTCGCCATCTGGGCCGGCGTGCCCGGCATCGCCTCCAGACCCATGGCCTGCATGCGGGCCTTGATGGCGGTCTGGCCCAGGGCCGTCTGCAGCGCCGCAGACAGCCTGCTCACCAGCTCGGATGAAGTGCCAGCGGGCACGACCAGGCCTTGCCAGGCATAGGCCTCGAAACCCTTGAGGCCTTGCTCCTGCAGCGTCGGGACCTCGGGCAGGGTCGCCAGCCGCTTCGGACTGGCAACCGCGATCGCCTTCAGCTTCTTGCCCGCGATGAACGGATAGGCGGTGGCGCTGTCGAGCCACATGGCGGGAATCTGGCCGCCGACCAGGTCCTGCACGCCGGGCGCGGCCCCCTTGTAGGGCACATGCGTCAGCTTCAGGCCGCTTTGCTCGCGGAACAGCTCGCCAACGAGGTGGTGCGGACTGCCCAGGCCGGCGGAGCCCCAGTTCACGCCATCCTGCTGGCTCCTGGCCCAGGCGGCGAACTCCCTGAGGTTGTTCGCCGGCACCGAATTCGACAACGCCAGGAACATCGGAAAACGCACCAGCAGCCCGACCGGGTGGAAATCCTTCTCGGCGTTGTAGTTGAGCTTGGCGAACAGGGTCGGATTGGCCGCCAGGGTGGCGAAATCGGCGGTGAACATGATGTTGCCCAGATCGCGCGAACGGGCGACATACTCCGCCGCGATGTTGGTGCCGGCCCCCGGCTTGTTGGTCACGATGATCGGGCGCCCCAGGGACTTGGACATCGAATCGGCCAGCATGCGGGCCACGACATCGGAACCGCCGCCCGCCGGATAGCCGATCACCCATTCGAGCGGCTTGTCCTGCGCCTGGGCAGCCAGCCCCGCGCCAGCCAGGGTCAGGCCGATCAGCGAGTGAATGAATTGTTTGCGTTGCATGGGGGTCTCCTGTCCGATTGCCTGGTCAATAACTTGGAATGTCGCCATTGGATGCCAGATCCATCTATCATTCAAACGGTTTTTTCTTATAGATTTATCGGAAAATCAGATGAATGTGACCTTGCGGCAGCTGCGCGCCTTCCTGGCGGTCGCGCACACCGGCAGCTTCACCCTGGCCGCCGAGAGCCTGTACATCACGCAATCGGCGCTGAGCGGCCTGATGAAGGAACTCGAACAGACCCTGGGCACGCGGCTGGTCGACCGCAGCACGCGGCGCGTCTACCTGACCGAGATCGGCGCGCGGCTCTACCCGATGCTCGACGCCACGCTGCAGGACCTCGACGAGATGCTGCACCGGGTGGTCGATCCGACGCTGCTGCAGACCGGGGTGGTCAGGGTCGCCGCGTCGCAGCTGCTGGCCTCGACCCTGATGGCGGACCTGATCGCCGACTTTCAGGCGCAACACCCCTTGAGCCAGGTCAAGCTGGTCGACACCCCGGTCGAAAGCGTGATGGCCCATGTGTTCGCCGGCGAGGTGGAGCTCGGCATCGGACCGGAGCGCGAGCCGAACTCCGACATCAGCTCGACCCGGCTGTTCGACGGACCGTTCATGGCGGTATTCCCACCCGCCCATCCGCTGGCCGGCATCGAGCGCCTGTGCTGGTCCGACCTGACGGATCAGCCGGTCATCACCTTGCAGGGACAGTTCACCGAACGCCTGAGCCAGGACCTGCGCGCGGCCGCCCCCGACCTGGCCTTCAGCGCCACGACCGAGGTCGGCTACATGTCAACCGCGCTGTCGATGGTCAAGGCCGGGCTCGGGGTGGCGCTGTGCATCCCCTACGCCGCCCCGCTGGTCGAGCTCTACGGCCTGCGCATGAGCCCCCTCAACAGCCCCGAGATCCGCCGCAACTTCGAGGTCTTCACGCGCCGGGGCCGCTCGCTGTCGCCGATCGCGCAAAGCTTCTTGGACTTCATCGGCCCGAGGATCAGGGCCATGCCTTATCTGCAATGAGGGCGCGCTAGCGCGCGAACTTGCGCGCGCCGGCCACGCAGCCGATGACCATCACGGCCACCAGCTGCATCAGCCAGGTCACCTGCTCTTGCAGCAGCACAGCGGCCAGCATGAGTCCGAGGAACGGCTGCAGCAACTGCAACTGGGCGATGCTGGCCACGCCACCCTGGGCCAGGCCCCGGTACCAGAACACGAAGCCGACCAGCATGCTGAACACCGAGACATAGCCCAATCCGAGCCATGCCGGGGCATGGATCCCGTCGAAAGACGCTGGTGCCGTGAACCAGGCCAGCGGCAGCATCACCGGCAGCGACAGCACCAGTGCCCACGAAATGACCTGCCAGCCGCCCAGGCGGGCCGTGAGACGCGCCCCTTCGGCATAACCCAGCCCGCAGGCGACGATGGCCACCAGCATCAGCGCGTCCCCCACCGGCGCCACGGCGACGCCCTGGGCCAGTGCGTAGCCGGCGATCATGCCGCTGCCCAGCAGGGAGAACAGCCAGAAGGCCGGGCGCGGACGCTCGCCACCCCGCAGCACCGCGAAGATGGCGGTGGCCAGTGGCAAGGCCCCGATGAACACCATGGCGTGCGCCGAGGTGATGCGCTGCAAGGCCAGCCCGGTCAACAGGGGAAAGGCGACGACGCAGCCCAGCGCGACCAGGAGCAGCGGAATGAGGTCTTGCCGGGCCGGTTGCCGCTGCCGGCCCGCCAGCAACAAGCCGGCGGCGAGCAGCGCCGCGAGGACGGCCCGCGCACCCGTGAGGAAGACCGCATCGAACTCCATCACCGCCAGCCGGGTCGCCGGCAGCGAGCCACTGAAGATCACCACCCCGACCAGACCGTTCAACCACCCTTGCGTCCTGCGCTGCATTCCAAGCTCCTTTGTCCTGTCCCGTTTATCGCTTGCCGGGGGCGGTACGACCAGACACAATGGAATACAGTTGAAAGAAACTGTTATGTCACATCAAGCACTACAGCTGAAGGCGGATTCCGCAACGTCCCGGCACTCCGTGACCCGGATCGCCGACGTGATGCACGCGATCCGCGGGCGCATCGCGGCGCGCAGCCTGACCCCGGGCGAGAAGCTGCCGTCGATCCGGGCCCTGGCGGCATTGATGCAACTGTCCACCTCCACCGTGGTCGAAGCCTACGAGCGACTGGCCGCCGAGGGAATGATCCGCTCGCGTCCCGGCTCCGGCTTCTTCGTTGCGGGTCAGTTGGCACCGCTCTCGATGGCAGAGATCGGCCCCCGTCTGGAGCGCGCGGTCGATCCGTTCTGGGTCTCGCGCCAGTCACTCCAGGCGCACGACGCGATGCTCAAGCCGGGCTGCGGCTGGTTGCCGCCCGACTGGCTGCCGCAGCAGGCGTTGCGCCGGGGGCTGCGCACGCTGGCGCGCGCCGGGGACGGCTCGCTGACCGACTACGGCTCGCCGCTGGGATTGCCGGCCCTGAGGCAACTGCTGGCCCGTCGCATGGCCGATCGTGGCGTCGAGGCCAGCGCCGACCAGATCGTGCTGACGGACTCGGGCACACAGGCCATCGACCTGGTGTGCCGCTTCCTGATCGAGCCTGGCGACACCGTGCTGGTGGACGACCCGTGCTACTTCAACTTCCTGGCGGTATTGCGCGCCCACCGCGCCCAGGTTGTCGGCATTCCCCAGACGCCCACCGGTCCCGACGTCGAGCGGTTCGCCCGCGCCATCGCCGAACATGCGCCACGCCTGTACCTGACCAACGCCGCGATCCACAACCCCACCGGCGCCACGCTGTCCCCGGTCACCGCGCACCGCCTGCTGAAGCTGGCGGACGAGGCCCACCTGACCATCGTCGAGGACGAGGTCTTCGCGGATCTGGAAATGGTGGCCGCTCCACGGCTGGCCGCCTTCGACGGACTGCAGCGGGTGGTGCAGGTCGGCAGCTTTTCCAAGACACTGTCGGCCGCGGCGCGCGTGGGCTACGTCGCGGTGCGTCGGGACTGGGTCGATGGTCTGCTGGACCTGAAGATCGCGACCAGCTTCGGCAGCGGCCAGATGTCGTCCGAACTGGTGCTCAACGTGCTCAAGGACGGCAGTTACCGCAAGCATGTGGAGGGTCTGCGCATTCGCCTGGCGCGCGCGATGGTCGAGGTCGGTTCGCGTCTGAAGGCGGTCGGCATCCGGCCCTGGCTGCAGCCGCAGGCCGGAATCTTTCTGTGGTGCCAACTGCCCGATGGCATGGATGCGGCGGCACTGTCCCAGGCGGCCCTGGCGCAGGACATCGTGCT
>JBDLVJ010000287.1:0-2956 GCA_039804875.1 Pseudomonadota bacterium
GTCGGCGCTGGCCAGGTCGGTCACGACCGCATTGCCGGCCTGGCCGGTCGCGATCACGATGAAACTGTCGTTGGTCGAGGTGTCGCCATCGACCGTCACGCGGTTGAACGAGGCATCGGCCAACTGCCTGGCCAGCGCCGGCAGCAACTCGGGGACAACGGCCGCATCGGTGGCCAGGAAGCCCAGCATGGTCGCCATGTTCGGGCGGATCATGCCGGCCCCCTTGGAGATGCCGGTCATGCTGACAATCTTGCCGCCGACCCGGGCCTGGCGGCTGGCGGCCTTGGGCACGGTGTCGGTGGTCATGATGCCCTCGGCGGCCTTGAGCCAGTGGTCAGCCTGGGCGTCGGCCAGCGCGGCCGGCAGGCCCGCCTCGATGCGCTCGACCGGCAGGGTCTCCATGATCACGCCGGTCGAGAACGGCAGGATCTGCTGGGGCGAAACGCTGAGCTGGCGCGCCAGCGCGATGCAGGTCGCGCGCGCATCGACCAGACCCGGCGCGCCGGTGCCGGCATTGGCATTGCCGGTGTTGATCACCAGCGCGCGGATGCCGTGCTGGGCGCCCAGGTGCTCGCGGCAGACCTGCACCGGGGCGGCGCAGAACCGATTCTGCGTGAAGACGCCAGCCACTGCAGTGCCCGGGTCGAGCAGGAAGACGGTCAAGTCCTTGCGATTGGCCTTGCGCACGCCGGCTTCGGCGATGCCGATCTTGACGCCCGCGATGGGCAGGAGGCTAGCGGCCTCGGGTGCGATCCAGTTGACTGCCATGCTTGACTCCGAATGTGGTGAATGGACGGGGCATCCACGGACCGGACAGCGGCACGCGTGGACTCGACCCTGGATTCTAGGGTCTGGGGATGACGGCGGCCCGATGCCGGACGATCGGACGCCGCGCGCCAGCTGAACCCGGGACGAGGGCCGCCAGACGCCCGGCGTCAACGCCCGGCGTTGAGCAGCTCGCGCGTGCACAGCGCCTCGGCGCGCGCGGCCTGGGCGAAATCCGGGCCGGCGCTGGCATACAGCACCGCGCGCGAGGAATTGACGATCACGGCGCCGGTCGTCTGGCCTGCCTGGCCACGCCAGCCGGCCTGCACCGTGGACTTGGCATCGCCACCCTGGGCACCGACACCCGGAATCAGCAGCGGCAGGGTGGGCGCGAGCTCGCGCACGCGCCGGATCTCTTCCGGATAGGTCGCGCCGACCACCAGACCGAGCTGGCCATTCAGGTTCCAGGGCCCCTGCGCCAGGCTGGCGAGGTGCTCGAACAGGCGCGGCTGACCCTCGACATCGGCCAGGCGCTGAAACTGGAAGTCATCGCCACCCGGGTTCGAGGTGCGGCAGAGCAGGAACACGCCCTTGCCGGGATAGCGCAGATAGGGCTGAACGGTATCGAAGCCCATGAAGGGCGACAGCGTGACCGCATCGGCGCCATAGCGCTCGAAAGCCTCCTTGGCGTACTGCTCGGCGGTGCTGCCGATATCGCCGCGCTTGGCGTCGAGGATGATCGGCACCTGCGGCGCGCGCACGCGCATGTGCGTCATCAGGCGCTCGAGCTGGTCCTCGGCACGGTGAGCGGCGAAGTAGGCGATCTGCGGCTTGAACGCGATCACGAGATCGGCGGTCGCATCGACGATCGCCGCGCAGAAGTCATAGATCCTCGAAGCGTCGTTGCGCCAGTGATGGGGGAATCTGGCCGGTTCGGGGTCCAGGCCCACGCAGAGCATGGACTGGTTCTGGCGCTCGGCCGCGCTCAGCATGTCGATGAAGTTCATGCGTCCGATTGTAGAGAGGCCCGCCACGGGCCGGAAGCGCCCGCGATGCAGACCGAAGACTGGCAAAGCCGGACCTGGGCGCTAAACTGCGGGATCTGCCCCATGCCACCGACCCCATGTGCCAACTGCTCGGACTCAACTGCGCCACCCCGACCGACGCCACCTTCAGCTTCACCGGCTTTTGCCAGCGCGGCGGCGCCACCGACCAGCACGCCGACGGCTGGGGCATCGCGTTCTTCGAGGGCAAGGGCCTGCGCCTGTTCGTCGATCACCACAGCGCGGCGGCCTCGCCGATGGCCGACTTCCTGCGCCACTATCCGCTCAAGAGCACCCACATCATCGCGCATGTGCGCAAGGCCACGGTGGGCCAGATCTGCCTCGAGAACGCCCACCCCTTCACGCGCGAGCTCTGGGGCCGGCACTGGGTGTTCGCCCACAACGGCGACCTGAAGGACTACCAGCCGCGCCTGCACAGCCACTTCCAGCCGATCGGCAGCACCGACAGCGAACGCGCCTTCTGCTGGATCATGCAGGAACTCGCCAAGTCCCACGCCGGCGTGCCGAGCGTGGCCGAGCTCACGCTGACGCTGCGCGAGCTGGTGCCGCAGATCAGGCGGTTCGGCACCTTCAACTTTCTGCTCTCCAACGGCGAGGCGCTCTGGGCACACTGCAGCACCAAGCTGTACTACCTGGTGCGCCAGCACCCTTTCAAGCAGGCCACGCTGATGGATCAGGACTGGACGGTGGACTTCGCCCAGCTCAACCAGCCCGGCGAACGGGCGGCCGTGATCGTGACCCAGCCGCTGACCAAGGACGAGGACTGGATCGCCTTCGAGCCCAACGAGCTCAAGGTCTTCGTCGACGGGCTGCCGCTCGAGCGCTGAAGACGCCGAAAGCGCGAAATTGTCAGAACGGACCAGGGCCGGTCTATCAATCCTGAAATATTACTATCACAATATAAAACTACAGTGGGGGAATGGAATATTCTCTCCCTCTAGATTCGCGCCTGGGAACCGCGCCGGCTGCCATGGTCGGAAACACCGGTGTCTTGAGTCTGCTGCTGCGCCTGAAAATCCGCATGCGCCTGAACGTGGCCTTCATCAGCCTGCTGCTGTTCATCGGCCTGTTGGCCCTGCTGGGGATACAGGGCAGCCACCGCCTGGGCGAGAGCATGCGCGTGGTAT
>JBDLVJ010000288.1:0-2502 GCA_039804875.1 Pseudomonadota bacterium
CAGATGGACCACGCGACGCAGCAAAACGCCGCGCTGGTCGAGGAGATGGCCGCCTCCGGGGAGAACCTCAAGCAGCAGGCGCACGAGCTGGTGCAGGCGGTGGCGGTGTTCCGGCTGTCGGAGTCATCCTCCAGCCCGCGCGGCGAGCCGGACGCGGCGTCGGTGCCAGCGGCCGACATCGGGATCGATCTCAACCGCGCGATCAAGGCCCACGCCGACTGGAAGCTGAAGTTTCGCCATGCGATCACCGCCCGCGAGGCCCTCGACGCCAGCACCGTGTCGCGCGACGACTGCTGCAGCCTGGGCGAGTGGTTGCATGGCTCCGGCGGGCAGCGATTCGGGCAGGTTCCGGTGTTCTCCGATCTCGTGCGCCAGCACGCCGACTTCCATCGGCAGGCCGGCCTGGTGGCGCATGCCATCAATCAGGAGGAGTACGCGCAGGCGTCCGACATGCTGGAGGCCCACGCGCCGTTCTCGCGGATCTCCCAGGTCGTCATCCATGCCATCCGCAAGCTCAAGGCCGATGCCGGCATTTGATCGCGCGACTCAGACCAGTCCGAGCTCGGCCATCGAGCGACAGGCCGAGGCGGTGACGACGAAATGGTCGAGCACGCGCACATCGACCAGCAGCAGCGCGGACTTGAGCGTCTGCGTCAGCATCTCGTCGGCGCGCGAGGGCTCGGCCGCGCCGCTCGGGTGATTGTGCGCCAGCACCACGGCCGCCGCGTGGTGGTGCAGCGCGCGCAGCACGACCTCGCGCGGGTAGACGCTGGTCTGCGCCAGCGTGCCCCGGAACAGTTCCTCGAGCGCCAGCAGCCGGTGCTGGCTGTCGAGAAACAGCACCGCGAACACCTCGTGCGGCTTGTGGCCGAAATGCAGCCGCAGGTAATGCGCGACCGCCTGCGGGCTGTCGAACAGCGGCTTTTGCCGGAGTTCCTGCGCCAGCGCGCGGCGCGCGAGCTCGACCACGGCCAGCAGCTCGGCGCGCTTGGCCGGCCCCAGGCCCTTGATGCGCCCGAGCTCGTCGGGGCCGCTGTGCAGCAGGCCGGCGACGCCGCCGAAGGCATCGACCAGCTCCTGCGCCAGCAGCAGCACGTTCTTGCCCACGATGCCGGTGCGCAGCAGCAGCGCGAGCAGTTCGGCATCGCTGAGCGCCGAGGGGCCGCGCTGCAGCAGCTTCTCGCGCGGGCGCGAGTCGCTCGGCAGTCCCCCGAGCGGAATGCGCTTGCTGGCCATGCGGCGACCCTCCCTTTCCTACAATAGGGGCTTGGCGCCCCTGCCCGGCGCGCGCTCGGGCGCGCCCTCCCGGGCATGTGCGGTGTTTTTACCATTTTTGCGTCCGCAGGTGTCAACCCCATGGCTCAAGTCGAATCCGCTTCCTTCCTCACCTTGCATTACCGCCTCTCGGGTCCGGACGGGCGCGATTTCATCAATACCTTCGAGGCCCAGCCGGCCACGCTCAGCCTGGGCGGCGGCGAACTCTCGCCCGCGATCGAGGCGCGCCTGATCGGGCTGGAGGACGGCACGCGGACCGTGATCGAGCTCGCCGCTGGCGAGGCTTTCGGCGAGCGTCAGCCCGAGATGGTGCAGTGGGTCGCGCGCAAGCTGCTCGACCAGCTCGGCGACCGCAGCGAGCAATACGTGGCGGGTGACGTGGTGCAGTTCCCGACCCCCGACGGACTCGGCAGTTATGCCGGCACGGTGCTCGAGGTCAACGCCGACGGCGCGGTGCGCTTCGACTTCAACCACCCGCTGGCCGGCCAGCCGGTGCGGTTCGAAGTCCAGCTGATCGGGGTGCTGTGATGGAGCAGGTCCTGCTGGCCGAGCCGCGCGGTTTTTGCGCTGGCGTCGATCGCGCGATCGAGATCGTCGAGCGCGCGCTGGAGAAGTTCGGTCGTCCGATCTACGTCCGGCACGAGATCGTGCACAACACCCATGTCGTCAATGACCTGAAGCATCGTGGCGCGATCTTCATCGAGGAGCTCGACGAGGTGCCGCCCGGCGCGACGCTGGTCTTCAGCGCCCACGGCGTGAGCCAGGCGGTGCAGCGCGAGGCCAAGGCGCGTGGTTTCCGCATCTTCGACGCCACCTGTCCGCTGGTGACCAAGGTCCATGTCGAGGTCGCCAAGCTGCACAAGGAAGGCTACGAGTTCATCATGATCGGCCACAAGGGCCACCCGGAGGTGGAAGGCACCATGGGCCAGCTGGACAGCGGCATCCATCTGGTGGAGGACGTGGCCGATGTGGCGGGCGTGCAGGTGCCGGATGAAAGCCGCATCGCCGTCGTCACGCAGACGACGCTGAGCGTGGACGACGCGGCCGACATCTCCAACGCCGTGAAGGCGCGCTTCCCGCAGGTCAGAAGCCCCAAGCAGCAGGACATCTGCTACGCCACCCAGAACCGGCAGGACGCCATCAAGATCATGTCTCCAAAGGTGGACGTGATGGTGGTGGTGGGCAGCCCGACCAGCTCCAACAGCAACCGGCTGGCCGAATTGGCCC
>JBDLVJ010000289.1:0-2591 GCA_039804875.1 Pseudomonadota bacterium
AGGAGGATCCACGCACCGGCGAGGGCGTGATCGTCGCGGGCGACTTCACGGTGGACGAGAAGTCGCATCAGATCCACCTGACCGAGCAGGGCCA
Organism: Pseudomonadota bacterium; assembly: GCA_039804875.1. Lineage (GTDB taxonomy): Bacteria > Pseudomonadota > Gammaproteobacteria > Burkholderiales > Burkholderiaceae_C > Malikia. The sequence goes on from JBDLVJ010000289.1 coordinate 95, forward strand.
CGAGAATGCCGAGCGCATCCTGGCGCAGGCCGGCCTGCTGGCCGAGGGGGCCTCGCTCTACGACCCGGCCAACATCGTGCTGATGCACAACCTGGTGACCGCGCTCAAGGCCCAGCATCTGTATCACCGCGACCAGCATTACGTGGTGCAGAACGGCGAGATCGTTATCGTCGACGAGTTCACCGGCCGCCTGATGACGGGCCGGCGCTGGAGCGACGGCCTGCACCAGGCGGTCGAGGCCAAGGAAGGCGCGCGGATCCAGCCCGAGAACCAGACCCTGGCCTCGATCACCTTCCAGAACTACTTCCGCCTCTACGGCAAGCTGTCGGGCATGACCGGGACCGCCGATACCGAGGCCTACGAGTTCAACGAGATCTACGGCCTCGAGACCGTGGTGATCCCGCCGAACCGCCAGAGCCTGCGCAAGGACGAACTCGACCGCGTCTACAAGACGACGCAGGAGAAATATGTCGCCGCGATCGCCGACATCCGTGAGTGCCATGGCCGTGGCCAGCCGGTGCTGGTCGGCACCTCGTCGATCGAGAACTCCGAGATCATCGCGGCGCTGCTGGAGCAGGAGGGCCTGCCGCACGAGGTGCTCAATGCCAAGCAGCATGCGCGCGAGGCCGACATCATCCTGCAGGCCGGCCGTCCCGGCGCGATCACGATCGCGACCAACATGGCGGGTCGCGGCACCGACATCGTGCTGGGTGGCAATCTCGAGAAGGTGCTGGCGGCGTTCGAGGCCGACGCCAGCCTGGACGAAGCTGGTCGCGCCCGCGCGATCGAAGCCGCGCGCGCGCAGTGGAAGGTCGACCACGAGCAGGTCAAGCAGCTCGGCGGCCTGCGCATCATCGCGACCGAGCGCCACGAGAGCCGCCGCATCGACAACCAGCTGCGCGGTCGTGCCGGTCGCCAGGGCGATCCGGGTTCGAGCCGCTTCTACCTGAGCCTGGACGATTCGCTGATGCGCATTTTCGCGGGTGACCGCGTGCGCGCGATCATGGACAAGCTCAAGATGCCCGAGGGCGAGGCGATCGAGGCCGGCATCGTGACGCGCAGCATCGAGAGCGCGCAGCGCAAGGTCGAGGGCCGCAACTTCGATGTCCGCAAGCAGCTGCTCGAGTACGACGACGTGTCCAACGACCAGCGCAAGGTGATCTACCAGCAGCGCAACGACATCATCGACGCGCTGGACCTGAGCGCCCAGATCGCGTCGCTGCGCGAGGGCTGCATGACCGAGATCGTGCGCGCCTTCGTGCCGGCCGACAGCGTCGAGGAGCAGTGGGACCTGGCCGGCCTGCAGCGGGTGCTGGCCGAGGAATGGAGCCTGCCGCTCGACCTCGCGGCCCTGGTGGTGGCCGCCAGCGAGATCACCGACGCCGAGGTGCTGGCCCAGGTGCTGCAAGCCGCCGACCAAGTCTACGAGGCCAAGGTCGCGCTGGTCGGGCGCGAGCAGATGGGTGGCTTCGAGCGCGTCGTGCTGCTGCAGCACATCGACTCGAACTGGCGCGATCACCTGAGCGCGCTCGACTACCTGCGCCAGGGCATCCACCTGCGCGGCTATGCGCAGAAGCAGCCCAAGCAGGAATACAAGCGCGAGGCGTTCCAGCTGTTCGGCCTGCTGCTCGATACCGTGCGCAACGAGGTCACGCGCCTGCTGCTGAACGTCAAGATCCAGTCGCCCGAGCAGGTCGAGGCCGCCGCCGAGCGGCTCGAGACCCAGGCCGAGCACCTGAGTCATGTGACCTACACCGCGCCGACCGAGACCGGCGAGCCCGAGACGCTGGCCGACACCGGTCTGCTGACCGCGCCGGATCAGTCGATGCCGCGCGTGGGGCGCAACGATCCCTGCCCCTGCGGCAGCGGCCTGAAGTACAAGGCCTGCCACGGCAAGCTGAGCTGAGTCCGTCCGTCGTCCTCCTGCCACGCGGTCGAGGTGGAAGGTAGCCCGACGGCGTAGGGCGAATCAGGCGGGCGTGACGGCGGCTTCCAGTCGCAGCGGCCGGGTCGGCTCCGTCCGGGCGGTGCCGTCCCGGCTCGTCGCCGCGCTCCCAGCGCCCTTGATCTTGAAGACCGCGACCGCGCCCACCAGGTCCTGGGCCTGGGCCTTCAGGCTGGCGGCGGCGGCCGTCATCTCCTCGACCAGCGCGGCGTTCTGTTGCGTGGCCTGATCCATCTGCGAGATGGCGCTGTTGACCTGATCGACGCCCTGGCTCTGCTCCCTGCTCGCCGCGCTGATCTCGCTCATCAGGTCGCTGACGCGCTGGATCGCCGCTACCACTTCCGCCATGGTCGTGCCGGCATGGTTCACCAGGGCGCTTCCCGCCTCGACGCGCGCCACGCTGGCGCCTATCAGCTGCTTGATTTCGCGCGCGGCCCCGGCGGAGCGGCCCGCGAGGCTGCGCACCTCCGAGGCCACCACGGCAAAGCCTCGGCCCAGTTCCCCGGCACGGGCCGCCTCCACGGCGGCGTTGAGCGCCAGGATGTTGGTCTG
>JBDLVJ010000290.1:0-4477 GCA_039804875.1 Pseudomonadota bacterium
ATGCGCCAGCTGCCCAAGGAGCTCGAGGAGGCGGCCATCATGGACGGCTGCGGCCCGCTGCGCATCATCTTCCAGGTCTTCATGCCGCTGCTGGCGCCGGCGCTGGTCTCGACCGGCCTGCTGGCCTTCATCGGGGCCTGGAACGAGTTCATGTTCGCGCTGACCTTCATCAGCGATGACTTCAACCGCACGGTTCCGGTCGGCATCTCGATGATCTCCGGTGCCACCGCCTACGAGATCCCCTGGGGCTCGATCATGGCCGCCTCGGTCATCGTGACCGTGCCGCTGGTGGCGCTGGTGCTGGTGTTCCAGAAGAAGATCGTCTCGGGCCTGACGGCCGGCGCGATCAAGGGCTGAATCCTTTACTTACCCAATTACCGATTCCCATGAGCAACAAGGCACCCAACAACGGCTGGTGGCGCGGCGGCGTCATCTACCAGATCTACCCGCGCAGCTACCAGGACAGCAATGGCGACGGCATCGGCGACCTGCCGGGCATCACCGCCCGACTCGACCATGTCGCCGGTCTGGGCGCCGACGGCATCTGGCTGTCGCCCTTCTTCAAGAGCCCGATGAAGGACTTCGGCTACGACGTGAGCGACTACCGCGATGTCGATCCGATGTTCGGCACCCTGGACGACTTCCGCGCGCTGGTGGCGCGCGCCCACGAGCTGGGCCTGAAGGTCATGATCGACCAGGTGCTGTCGCACACCTCGGACCAACACCCCTGGTTCGTCGAGAGCCGCGCCAGCCGCGACAACGCCAAGGCCGACTGGTATGTCTGGGCCGACGCCAAGGACGACGGCAATCCCCCCAACAACTGGCTCAGCATCTTCGGCGGCAGCGCCTGGCAGTGGGACACCGGGCGGCTGCAGTACTACATGCATAACTTCCTGACCAGCCAGCCGGACCTCAACTTTCATCATCCGGAAGTCCAGCAGGCGATCCTGGACGACGTGCGTTTCTGGCTCGAACTCGGCGTGGACGGCTACCGGCTCGACACCGCCAACTTCTATTTCCACGACCGCAAACTGCGCAGCAACCCGCCGCGCGGCATGCCGCAGGGCGAGGACCCGGCGGTCGACAAGGTCAACCCCTACGGCTGGCAGTGGCACCATTTCGACAAGAGCCAGCCCGAGAACCTGGTTTTCCTGCAGCGCCTGCGCGCCTTGCTCGACGAGTACCCGAACACCACCATGGTGGGCGAGATCGGCGACGACGACGGCCTGGGCCGCATGGCGCAGTACACCAGTGGCGGCGACAAGCTGCACATGGCCTACTGCTTCGACCTGCTCGGCAGCCAGAAGAGCGCGACCTTCCTGCACGCGCTGTTCACCCGCTTCCTCGACATCGTGGGCGACGGCTGGCCCTGCTGGGCCCTGTCCAACCACGACTGCATGCGCTTGGCCACGCGCTGGGGTGGCCCGAACCCGGACCCGCGCCTGCTGCGGCTGGCGGCCGCGCTGCAGATGAGCCTGCGCGGCTCGCCCTGCATCTACCAGGGTGACGAGCTGGGCCTGCCCGAGGCCGAGATCGCCTACGAGGATCTGCAGGACCCGTTCGGCATCACGATGTGGCCCAAGTTCAAGGGCCGCGATGGCTGCCGCACGCCCATGCCCTGGGCCGGCGCCGAGGAGCAAGCCGGTTTCGGTCCAGCCAAGCCCTGGCTGCCGGTGTCGCCGGCGCATCGGCCGCTCGCGGTCGACCAGCAAGCCGGCGTGGCCGCCAGCCTGCTCGAGTACTACACCCAGCTGCTGCACTGGCGGCGCCAGCAGCCCGCGCTGCTGCAAGGCGGCATGACGATGCTGCCGGCGCACGAGCAGGTGCTGGCCTATGTGCGGGAGCACGACGGCCAGCGCGTGCTGTGCGTCTTCAACTTCAGCGACCAGGCCCTGCGCTGGGTGCTGCCCGAGGGCTGGGCCCAGGCACAGCCGCTGCCCGGCAGCGGTCTGGAAGGGGCCTGCCTGCAAGGCGGCCATGTCGAACTCGAACCCTGGGGCGGCCTGTTCGCCGCGCTCTGACCTCGCCTGGAAGGAAAACTCACCATGTCCAAAATCGAATTTCGCGATGTCTGCAAGCGCTACTCGCCGCAGGCCCCGCTGACCATCAACAACGCGAACCTGATCATCGAGGATGGCGAGTTCTGCGTTTTCGTGGGCCCGTCGGGCTGCGGCAAGTCGACCCTGCTGCGCATGGTCGCGGGCCTGGAGGACATCTCCAGCGGCGACATGCTGATCAGCGGCGAGCGCGTCAATGACCTGCCGCCGGCGCGCCGTGGCGTGGCCATGGTGTTCCAGAGCTATGCCCTCTACCCGCACATGACGGTGCGCGAGAACATGGCCTTCGGCCTCAAGGTGCTCGGCTCGGACAAGGCCCGGATCGACGCCCAAGTCAATCAGGCCGCCGAGATGCTGCAGCTGACCCACCTGCTCGACCGCCTGCCCAAGGCGCTGTCGGGTGGCCAGCGCCAGCGGGTCGCGATCGGTCGCGCCATCGTCAAGGAGCCGCGCGTGTTCCTGTTCGACGAGCCGCTGTCCAACCTCGACGCCGCGCTGCGGGTGCAGACAAGACTCGAGATCGCCCGCCTGCACAAGCGCATCGGCAGCGCCAGCATGATCTACGTCACCCACGACCAGGTCGAGGCGATGACGCTGGCCGACAAGATCGTGCTGCTCAACACCGGCGAGCGCATTGCCAAGCATGGCTCGATCGCCCAGGTCGGCTCGCCGATGACGCTCTACCACCGTCCGGCCAGCCTGTTCGTGGCCGAGTTCATCGGCTCGCCCAAGATGAACGTGCTGCCGGGCAGCCTGGTCGCCAGCGCGGCCGCCTCGGCCCAGGTCAAGGTCGCGGGTCAGTCGCTCAGCGCCACCGTCGATGCCCGACGCATCGCCCAGGGCGGCGCGCTGAGCCTGGGCTGCCGCCCCGAGGACATGCGCCTGGTGGCCCCCGGTACGCCCAACAGCCTGCCGGGCCAGGTCAGCCACATCGAGAAGCTGGGCGAAGCCTCGCTGCTCTATGTCGAGCTGGGCCAGGGCCTGCCGGTCATCACGGTGCGGGTCGACGGCACCGCGCGCGAGCAGGTCGGCCAGGCGATCCACCTGGAGCTGCCGGTCGACCTGATCCACCTGTTCGACGCCGACGGCATGGCCTGCGAGCGCATGCTCGAGCTGCCGGTCTGAGTCCGGCGCCAATTCACAGGGGGCCCCATGCTCACGCCACAAGACATCACCCTGCTGCAGCAGGGCCAGCACCCGGAACCTTTCTCGGTGCTGGGCATGCACCAGACGCCCGCCGGGCTCTGCCTGCGGGTTTTTCTACCGGATGTTCTGAGTGTGGAGCTGCTGGCGGCCGATGCCCTGGCCACCCCGACCGGCGCCGAGCCGCTGGCCACCCTGGAGCGTCAGGGCGACAGCGACCTGTTCGTCTGGCAGGGCGCGCCGCGCGAGCGTTTCGACGATCGCCTGCGCGTGCGCCGCGCCGGCGCGCCCGGCCAGGGGGTGCAGGAGACGCTGCTCGACGACCCCTACCGCTTTCCGCCGCTGCTGGGCGAGACCGACGCCTGGTTTCTGGCCGAGGGCCGGCACCAGCGGCCCTTCGAGTGCCTGGGGGCTCATCCGCGCCGCGGTCTGGGCGTGGAGGGCGTGGCCTTCGCCGTCTGGGCGCCGAATGCCCGCCGCGTGTCGGTGGTGGGCGACTTCAACCAGTGGGATGGCCGGCGCCATCCGATGCGGCTGCGGCGCGAATGCGGGGTCTGGGAGCTGTTCCTGCCGGGGCTTACCAGTGGGGCGCTCTACAAGTTCGAGATCCTGACCCAGCAGGGCGACCTGCTGCTGAAGGCCGATCCCTACGGCCTGCGCGCCGAGCTGCGCCCGCGCACCGCCAGCGTGGTGCAGGCCCTGCCGCCGGCCCGGCCGCTGGCGCCCGAGCGCGCGAGCGCCAACGCTTTCGACCAGCCGATCAGTATCTACGAGGTTCACCTGGGTTCCTGGCGCCAGCAGGACGGCTGGCGCTGGCTGAGCTACCGCGAGCTGGCCGAGACCCTGGTGCCCTATGCGCGCGACCTGGGCTTCACCCACCTCGAGCTGCTGCCGATCTCGGAGCATCCCTACGATGGCTCCTGGGGCTACCAGCCGGTCGGCCTGTTCGCGCCCACCGCGCGCCATGGCTCGCCCGAGGATTTCCGTTACTTCGTCGAGGCCGCCCATGCCGCCGGCCTGGGCGTGATCCTGGACTGGGTGCCGGCGCATTTCCCGACCGACAGCCACGGCCTGGCCAACTTCGATGGCACCCCGCTGTACGAGCATGCCGACCCGCGTGAGGGCTTCCATCAGGACTGGAACACGCTGATCTACAACTTCGGCCGCCACGAGGTCTGCAACTACCTGATCGCCAATGCCCTCTACTGGGTCGAGCGCTTCGGCGTCGATGGCCTGCGCGTCGAGGCGGTCGCCTCGATGCTGTACCGCGACTACAG
>JBDLVJ010000291.1:0-4882 GCA_039804875.1 Pseudomonadota bacterium
GGAGCTCTATCACCGCCCGCGTACCCAGTTCGTGGCCGGCTTCATCGGTTCGCCGCGCATGAACTTCCTGCCCGGCGCGCCCGTGACCCTGGGCGTGCGTCCCGAGCACCTGCTGCTGGGCAACGCCGGCCAAGGCCTGGAGTGCCAGCTGCGCTGGCAGGAGCGACTCGGGGACGCGACCTATCTCTACTTCCAGGGCGGGGGCGAACAGGACCACTGGGTGCTCAGGACCGACGGCCGCACCGACTTACCGGTCGGCAGCCGGCTGAGCCTGACCTTGCCGCCGCAGGCGTTGCACCTGTTCGACCGCCAGGGCCTGGCCATGCCACGCACGGTCGAGCTGGCGCTGGACTGAACGCTGCCTGTCCTCTTTTCCACTTATTCCACTTTCACCTGCGCAACTTCGCAACTTCGCAACTTTGCCTCCCTCGATTCCCCCGTTGCGCCTTCCTTCCCCACGCTTCCACAGCCCTTTACCGACCGCCACCGATCATGAGTACCCATCCCCAGGACCCGTCGCAAACCGGCTTCGACTACCTCGCCCTGCATGGCCGCGACAGTTCGCTGCTGATCGAGGTCAGGCCCACCGAGGCGCCGCTCTGGCGCTACTGGGGCCCACGCCTGCCGGACCGCGCCAGCCCCGGCGCGCCGCTGCGCGACGGCCGGCCCCTGCCGAGCTTCATGCTCGATACCGACCAGCCGCTGACGGTCTGCCCGAGCTTTGGCGTCGGCTGGTTCGGCCAGAGCGCGCTGCTGGCGCACCGCCAGGGACGCGATTTCGCCCAGGCCTTCCAGCGCTGCGAGGTCGAATGGCGCCAGCCCGGGCAGGTGGTGGTGCTGCACCTGTTCGACGATGTCGCGCGTCTGCGGCTGGACCTGTCGCTCGAGCTGCAGCCCGAGACCGACGTGCTGACCCTGTCCTCGGTGCTGACCAATCTCGGGGACACCGTGCTCGATATCCAGTGGCTGGCGTCGGCCACGCTGCCGCTGCCCGGCCACAGCCACACCGTGCGCCACTATGCCGGCCAGCATGTGCACGAGTTCATCGAGCAGGACCAGGCACTGACACGCAGCGTCTGGAAGCGTGAAAGCCGGCGCGGGCGCACCAGCCACGACTGCTTCCCGGGCGCGGTCGTGCTGACCCCGGGCGCCAGCGACGATGCCGGCCTGGTCTATGGCGGGCATCTGGCCTGGTCGGGCAACCACCAGCAGTTCATCGAATGGCTGCACGACGGCCAGTACCAGTGGCAGATGGGCGAATGGCTCGCGCCTGGCGAAGGCCGGCTCGAACCGGGCCAGTCCTGGCACACCCCGGCCTGGGTCGCCAGCTGCTCGACCCGGGGCTGCAACGGCCTGGCCGCCAATTTTCACGCCGCGCTGCGCGCGCGCCTGAACTGGCCGGGCGGGCGCATGCGCCCGCGCCCGGTGCATCTGAACACCTGGGAGGGCTTTTACTTCGATGTCCACCCGGGACCGGTCAAGGAGCTGGCGAGCGCCGCCGCCGCGGTCGGCGTCGAGCGCTTCGTGCTCGATGACGGCTGGTTCCACGGCCGTCACCACGACCGTGCCGCGCTGGGCGACTGGTGGCCCGACGCGAGCAAGTTCCCGCAGGGCCTGGGCGAGCTGGTCGCGCATGTCAACGGACTCGGCATGGAGTTCGGCCTCTGGGTCGAGCCCGAGATGGTCAACCCCGACAGCGAGCTGTTCCGGGCCCACCCGGAGTGGGCGCTGCAACTGGCCGGACGTCCCCTGATCACCGCGCGCAACCAGCTGGTGCTCGACATCTCGCGCCCCGAGGTCAGCGACTACCTGTTCGGCCAGATCAGCGCGCTGCTGGCCGCGCACCCGATCGGCTACCTCAAGTGGGACCATAACCGCGACCTGACCACCGCCGGCCTGGCCGATGGACATCCCGGCTACCGGGCCCAGGTGCACGCGGCCTATGCGCTGATGGCGCGCCTGCGCGCGGCCCATCCCGCGCTCGAGATCGAAAGCTGCTCGGGCGGGGGCGGGCGCATCGACTTCGAGGTGATGCGCCACACCCACCGCGTCTGGACCAGCGACTGCATCGATGCCCTGTCGCGGGTCGACATCCAGCGCGGTTTCCTGCAGTTCTTCCCGCCCGAGATCATGGGCGCGCATGTGGGCACGGCGCCGGCGCACACCACCGGGCGCACCCAGAGCATGGCCTTTCGTGCCGCCGTGGCGCTGCCAGGGCATCTGGGGGTCGAGCTCGACGTGCGCCAGCTCGATGCGGCCGACAGCGCCGAGCTCAAGGCCTGGATCGCCTTCCACAAGTCGCTGCGCGAGCGCCTGCACCAGGGCCAGGTCTGGCGTGGTCGCGGCGAGGATGGCCTGGTCTGGCAGGCGCATGGCGATGCCGCCGCGCAGGACCTGCTGCTGCTGGTCTACCGTACCTTGCCGACCACCCACCGCTATGTGCCGCCGCTGCGCCTGCCGATGCTCGACGCAGGGGCGCGCTACCAGGTGAGTCAGCTGTTGCCCGAGGGCGTGGACCCGCGTGCGGGCCATCATGGCACGGCACCCTTGTTCGAGCAGCTGCGCGCGCCAGAGGGCCTGACCCTGGACGGTGCCTGGCTGGCGCGGGCCGGCCTGCCGATGCCGCGTGCGCTGGCCGAGACCGCCTTCATCGTGCGCCTGCGGCGCCTCGATGCCGGGGTGGCGGCATGAGCGAGCGCGCATCTGACGCAGGCCGTTCATCCGAGGCGCCATCACCCACGGGCCACCATTTTCTGGCCACCGAACATTCGCACCGCCGACGCAACCCGCTGACCGGCGAGTGGGTGCTGGTCTCGCCCCAGCGCGCCCTGCGTCCCTGGCAGGGCCAGCAGGAGCTGCCTGATCAGACCATTCTGCCCGCCCATGACCCGGACTGCTACCTCTGTGCCGGCAATCTGCGCGTCAACGGCGAACGCAATCCGCCCTACACCGGCACCTTCGTGTTCGGCAACGACCACGCGGCGCTGCAGCCCCGGGTGCCGCCGGCGCCGCCCGGCGGCGACCCCTTGCTGCGGATGGAGTCGGCGCGTGGCGTCAGCCGGGTGCTGTGCTATTCGCCCGACCATGGCCGCACCTTGCCCGAGCTGTCGCAGCCGCAGGTCCGTGGCGTGGTCGATGCCTGGTGCGAACAGACCGAGGCGCTCGGCCGCGAGCACCGCTGGGTCCAGGTGTTCGAGAACAAGGGCGCCGTGATGGGCTGCTCGCAACCCCATCCGCATGGACAGATCTGGGCCACGGCCCATCTGCCGAACGAAGCCGTGGCCGAGGACCTGCACCAGCGCGCCTATCACGTCGAGCAGGGCCGCCCGCTGCTGCTTGATCTGGTCGAACGCGAGTCCGGCGGCGAGCGCGTGGTGGTGGAGACCCGGCATTGGCTGGCGATCGTGCCGTTCTGGGCCACCTGGCCCTTCGAGACCCTGTTGCTGCCGCGCTTCGCGCTGCAGCGCCTGCCGCAGCTCGAGGCCGAGCAGCGCGACGACCTGGCGCTGGCGCTGCGCGAGCTGACCATCCGCTACGACAACCTGTTCCAGACCTCGTTTCCGTACTCGATGGGCTGGCATGGCGCTCCCTTCGATGCCCGGGACCCGAGCCCGTGGCAGCTGCATGCCCATTTCTATCCCCCGCTGCTGCGTTCGGCCAGCGTGCGCAAGTTCATGGTGGGCTACGAGATGCTGGCCGAGGCGCAGCGCGACCTCACGCCCGAGCAGGCCGCCGCCCGCCTGCGCGCCCAGGCCACTCGTCACTACCGCCTAGCCCCTGCTGCACCATGAGCCCGAGTCCCGCCTCATCCATTTCCCTGCTGTCGCGCGTGCGCTCGACCTTCGAGCAGCGCTTCGGTCGGCCCCCTGGCCTGGTGGCCCGCGCGCCCGGCCGGGTCAACCTGATCGGCGAGCACACCGACTACAACGACGGCTTCGTGCTGCCGTGCGCGATCGACTTCCAGACCCTGGTCGCGGCCAGCCCGCGCGACGACGGCCTGGTGCGTGTCCACGCGGCCGACATCGGGTCGCAGGCGTGCGACGAGTTCCGACTCGATCAGCCGATCACCCGCCGTAATGACGCGCCCTGGACCCACTATGTGCGCGGCATGGTGCAGAGCCTGACGGCCCAGGGCTGGCCGCTCGGTGGCGCCGATCTGGTGCTGGCGGGCGACCTGCCGCAGGGCGCGGGCCTGTCGTCCTCGGCGTCGCTCGAGGTGGCGGTCGGCCAGGCCTTCAAGTCCCTCTATGGCCTGGAGCGATTGCTCCCGGTGGAACTGGCCCGGCTGGCGCAGCAGGCCGAGAACCAGTTCGTCGGCTGCCGCTGCGGCATCATGGACCAGCTGATCTCGGCCTGTGGCGAGGCGGGGCACGCCCTGCTGATCGATTGCCGCTCGCTGGCGACGCGCCCGGTGCCGCTGCCGCCCGAGCTGGCCGTGCTGATCGTGCATTCGCGTGTGCAGCGCGGCCTGGTCGAGAGCGAATACAACCTGCGTCGCCAGCAATGCGAGGCCGCGGCGCGCCATTACGGCGTGGTCGCGCTGCGCGACCTCGATCTGGAGCGGCTCGAGCGCGACCGTGCCGGTCTGGACGCGTTGAGCTGGCGCCGCGCCCGCCATGTGGTGAGCGAAAACGAGCGCACCCTGGCCGCCGCGCAGGCGCTGGAAAAGCATGATCTGGCCGGCCTGGGCGAGCTGATGGCCGCCTCGCACGCCTCGATGCGCGACGACTTCGAGATCACGGTGCCGGCGATCGACCGGCTCGTGGCCCTGCTGCAGGCGGTCGTGGGCCAGCAGGGCGGGGCGCGCATGACGGGTGGCGGTTTCGGTGGCTGCGTGGTGGCCCTGATGCCCGAGGCCCTGGTCGGGCCGGCGCGGGCCGCG
>JBDLVJ010000292.1:0-3993 GCA_039804875.1 Pseudomonadota bacterium
CGGCCGCCCGGCCAGCCATCGCCGACTGGATGCGCCAGAACCAGGGCAGCACCGCGCGGCTGCTGGCGCGCGCCGAGCGGCTGGCAGGCCTGCCGGCCTGACAGCGAAGCCAAGGCCGCCGGCAGACAGGCGCTGCCGGCTGATCCGCTCGCAGACTGAAGGACCTTCAGTGCGCCGAAGCCCCGACCACCGCGTCGGGCTTGACACGCAGCAGCAGCGCCAGCATCTCGGCCTCGATACGGTGCAGCGCGTCCTGGGTCTGGCCCTCGAAGCGCAGCACCAGCACCGGCGTGGTGTTGGAAGCGCGGATCAGGCCGAAGCCATCCGGCCAGTCGACGCGCAGGCCGTCGATGGTGTTGACCTGGGCCGGCGCGTCGAAGTTAGCGATCGCCTGCAGCTCGGTCACCAATTGATGCTGCTCGCCGTCGCCGCAGGCGACATTGAGCTCGGGCGTGGAAAAACTGGTCGGCAGGCCCTCGAGCAGCGCGCCCGGGTTGGCGTCACGGCTGACGATCTCGAGCAGGCGGGCGCCCGCGTAGCTGCCGTCGTCGAAACCGTACCAGCGCTCCTTGAAGAAGATGTGGCCGCTCATCTCGCCGCCCAGCGGGGAGTCGACTTCCTTCATCTTGGCCTTGATCAGCGAGTGGCCGGTCTTGTGCATCAGCGGCACGCCGCCGGCCTCGCGGATCGCGGGCGCCAGGCGCTGGCTGCACTTGACATCAAAGACGATCTGGCCGCCCGGCACGCGGCTCAGCACATCCCGCGCGAACAGCATCATCTGGCGATCCGGATAGATGTTCTGGCCGCTCGGGGTCACGATGCCGAGCCGGTCGCCATCGCCATCGAAGGCCAGGCCCAGGTCGGCGCCGGTCTCGGCCAGCTTGGCGATCAGGTCGCGCAGATTCTCGGGCTTGCTCGGATCGGGATGGTGGTTCGGGAACTCGCCATCGACCTCGCTGAACAGCTCGATCACCTCGCAGCCGAGCGCGCGGAACAGCTGCGGCGCCGAGGCACCGGCCACGCCGTTGCCGCAGTCGACCACGAGCTTGAGCGGGCGCGCCAAGCTGACATCCGACACGATGCGCGCGATGTAGTCGTCCTGCACCGCCTGCCGGCGCACGCCACCGCCGGCCTGACGGGGCGCGTCCTCGGCCTCCATCGATTGGCGCAGGGCCTGGATCTCGTCGCCGTAGATCGCGCGGCCGGCCAGCACCATCTTGAAGCCGTTGTGGTGCTTGGGATTGTGGCTGCCGGTGACTTGGATGCCGGAATGGCACAGCACGTTGGCGGCGTAGTAGGTCATCGGCGTGGTCGCCATGCCGATGTCGATCACCTGCACCCCCGCCTCGACCAGACCCTCGATCAGCGCCTCGGCCAGCACCTGGCTGCTCAGGCGGCCATCGCGACCGACCGCGACCTGGGTCTCGCCCAGACCCAGCGCGCGGGCGCCAAAGGCCAGACCGAGCGCGCGCGCGAAGCCGGGGTTGAGCGCATCGGGAACGACGCCACGGATATCGTAGGCCTTGAAGGCGGTGGCAGGAACTTGCATGAAGGGAATGCCTGTGGTTGAAATGCTGACTATTGTAGGAAATTCAACTGGCTGATCCGTCACAAGCCGGGGCGTATGATGACGCACTGAGATCACGCCCGATGAACACCCCCGCTACCGCCCTTCATTCCATCCGCTGGCACAGCCCAGTCGGCGAGCTGCTGCTGGTCTGCCACGAGCAGGCGCTGTGCGGCTGCTGGTTCGGCGACCAGCAGGGCATTCCGGCCTGGACGGGATCGGCGACCGCAGGGCCCGACCATCCGCTGCTGATACAGGCCCGCGCCCAGCTGCAAGCCTACTTCGATGGCCAGCGGCGCGAGTTCGAACTGCCGCTGGACTACTCGAACGGCACTGAATTCCAGCAGGCGGTCTGGCGGGCGCTGGCCCTGGTTCCCCACGGCCAGACGACCCGCTACGGCCAGCTCGCGCAGGCGCTGGGCCGGCCACGCGCGGTGCGCGCGCTCGGTGCCGCGGTCGGGCGCAACCCGCTGGCCATTTTTCTGCCCTGCCACCGCGTCATCGGTGCCGATGGCAGCCTGACCGGCTACACCGGCGGTCTGGCGCGCAAGGCTTTCCTGCTGCAACTCGAGCGAGCCCAAGGACCCCTCTTCCCTTGAAATTCCACCGATCTCCGAGCGCAGACTTCCTGCTGCTGGCCGCTGCCTGGGGCAGCTCTTTCCTGTTCATGCGCCTGGGCGCGCTCGAATTCGGCGCCTGGAGCACCGCCGGCCTGCGCATCGGCATCGCCGCGCTGGCCATGCTGCCGCTGCTGCTGCTGCGCTGCGACCTGCAGCTGGTGCGGCGCAAGGCGGGCGATCTGCTGGTGGTCGGCATGCTCAACACCGGGGTGCCGTTCGCGCTCTACTGCTACGCGCTGCAGCACATCAGCACCGGACTGACCGCGATCCTGAACGCGAGCTCGCCGCTGTTCGGCGCGCTGGTGGCCTGGCTCTGGCTGCGCGAGGCTCCGGGCCGCTGGCGCCTGCTCGGACTGGCATTGGGTTTCATCGGGATCGCCCTGCTGTCCTGGCACAAGGTCAGCCTGGGCGGAGAGCAGACCATCTGGGCCGTGCTGGCCTGCCTGGGCGCGACCCTCTGCTATGGCATCAGCGCCACCTATACCCGCAAGCGCCTGGGCGGCGTGCCGGCGCTGGCGATCACGGCGGCCAGCCTGCTCGGCGCGGCGGCGCTGCTCGCCATCCCGGCCGCCTGGAACTGGCCCGAGCGGATGCCGGGACTCGAAGCCTGGGGCGCGCTGCTGGCGCTCGGGCTGCTCTGCACCGCCTGGGCCTATGTGCTGTTCTACCGCCTGATCGCGGAAACCGGGCCGTCCAAGGCGCTGACGGTGACCTTCATGGTGCCGCTGTTCGCGCTGCTCTACGGCGCGCTGCTGCTGGGCGAACGGGTCACGCTGGCGATGGCCGGCTACGGGCTGGTGATACTGCTCGGCGTCGCGCTGTCAACCGAGTTCATCCAGCCCGAGCGCTGGCTCAGGCGCCGACCGCGTCCTTGACGCACTTCTTGACGAAGCTGTTGCTGGCAGCGCCCGCCAGCTTCTTCTCGCCCGCCTGGGCTTCGCAAGTGGCTTGCGCATCCTTCTCGCATTTCTTGATGAAGCTGTTCCTGGCCGCGCCGGCCAGCTTCTTCTCGGCTGCAGTGGCGCTGCAGCTCGGCGCCTCGGCGGCGGCCGAACAGGCGATCAGGGAGGCAAACAGGGCCAGGACCATCGGCTTGATCAACATCATCTGCGCTTTCATGACGGGTTTCAGACGGCGGCGGCCGGGGATCCGGCCTGCACCGCCTCCTTGAGCTTGGGGCTCGCGTGAAAGGTTACCACGCGGCGCGCGTCGATCGCCACCACCTCGCCGGTGCGCGGGTTGCGCCCCGGACGCGGGGCCTTGGTGCGCAGCTGGAAGTTGCCAAAGCCCGAGATCTTGACATCCTGGCCCGCGACCAGGGTCTCGGCGATCAGCTCGAAGAAGCCATCGACCATGTCCTTGGATTCGCGCTTGTTGAGGCCGATCTGCTCGAACAGGATCTCCGACAGCTGGGCCTTGGTCAGGGCATGGCCGCCCTGCACCGTCCCGGGGTGCTCCTTGTGTTGCACGGCTGCCCCCTTCAGCGCAGACGCGCGCCGACTTGCCGCTGCAGCGCGGTCAGCGCGGCTTGCACCACACCGTCGATCTGCTCGTCGGTCAGGGTCACGTCGGCGCACTCCAGCGTCAGGCGCACGGCCAGGCTTTTCTCGTCGGCCGCGAGTCCGGGCGCCTCGACGCCCTTCTTGGCGCGGTAGACGTCGAACAGCGCGGCCGACTTGAGCCAGCCCTGGGCGTCGGAGCCGCGCAGGGCCGACATCAGCGCGGCATGGGTCACCGACTCATTGACCACGACCGCCAGATCGCGCTCGACCGGCTGGTGGCGCGGCACCGGCCGGGCCAGGGCCA
>JBDLVJ010000293.1:0-15371 GCA_039804875.1 Pseudomonadota bacterium
AATCGCTCTCATGGCTTTGATCACTCTCAATCAGGTATCGCTGGCGTTCGGGCATGTGCCCTTGCTGGATCACCAAGACTTCTCCCTCGAAACGCAGGAGCGCGTCGGTCTCGTGGGCCGCAACGGCACCGGCAAGTCGTCGCTTCTCAAGATATTGGCGGGTCTCGAAAGGCCCGACGATGGCCTGGTGCAGACGCAGAACGGCTTGCGCCAAGCCTATGTGCCGCAGGAGCCGGTGCTGGATGGCGATGCGAGCGTGTTCGATGTCACTAGCGAAGGACTGGCGCGCGCCAAACTGGTACGCGACCTGTATCTGGAGCATGCGCCGGGGGTCGATCTCGACGCGTTGCAAAACGAGATCGAGGCGCTCGATGCCTGGAACTGGGAGCAGCGGGTCGAACAGACGCTGGACAAGCTGCAGCTCGATGGCTCGACCCGGGTCGGCGAGCTGTCGGGCGGACTCAAGAAGCGGGTGGCCCTGGCGCGCGCCCTGGTCAGCCAGCCCGATGTGCTGCTGCTCGATGAACCGACCAACCACCTCGACCTCGATGCGATCGGCTGGCTGGAGGAGCTGCTGCTGGGCTTCAAGGGCAGCGTGGTGGTGATCAGCCACGACCGCGCCTTCCTGGACCGGGTCACGACCCGGACCGTCGAACTCGATCGCGGCCGGCTGATGAGCTATGCCGGCAACTTCAGTCAGTATCAGGTACTGAAGGAAGAGCAGCTCGCGCAGGAGGCGGTGATCAACGCCAAGGCCGACAAGCTGCTGGCCCAGGAGGAGATCTGGATCCGCAAGGGCGTCGAGGCGCGCCGCACGCGGGCGCAGGCGCGCATCGAGCGGCTGTCGGTGCTGCGCTCGCAGCGCTCGCAGCGGCGCGATGCCGTCGGGCGGGTACGGATGGAGGTCAGCAGTGGCGCGCCGAGCGGCAAGCTGGTGGCAGAGCTGGAGAACGCGAGCAAGTGGTTCGGCGACGGCGACTCGCGCAAGACCATCGTCAAGAATTTCACCGCCACCATCCTGCGCGGCGACAAGGTCGGCCTGATCGGCCCGAACGGCGCCGGCAAGACCACGCTGCTGAAGCTGATCCTGGGTCAGCTGGAGCCCGACGAGGGCACGGTCAAGCGCGGCACGCAGATGCAGGTGGCCTACTTCGACCAGATGCGGGATCAGCTCGACCTGGACGCGACGCTGGAGGATTTCATCAGCCCGGGCAGCGAGTGGGTCGAGATCAACGGCCGCCGTACCCATGTCAAGAGCTATCTGAGTGACTTCCTGTTCTCGCCGGCGCGGGCGCACGCGCCGGTCAGGACGCTGTCGGGCGGCGAGCGCAACCGGCTGCTGCTGGCGCGCCTGTTCGCGCGCCCGGCCAACGTGCTGGTGCTCGACGAGCCGACCAACGACCTCGACATCGACACGCTGGAGCTGCTCGAAGGCTTGCTGGCCGAGTACGAGGGCACGGTGTTCCTGGTCAGCCACGATCGGCGCTTCCTCGACAACGTGGTCACGAGCACCATCGTGTTCGAGGGTGACGGCCTCTGGCGCGAATACGAGGGCAGCGTGCAGGACTGGCTGACGCAGGCGGCACGGGCGCAGGGCGCGGTGGCCGGATCGCCCTGGGGCGCCAAGACCTCTTCCGGCAAGCTGGGCGACAAGACGCTGGCCGCCAAGGGACAAGCAACGGCTGCAGCGCCTGCGCCTGCGCCTGCGACTGCGCCTGCGACTGCACCGTCGCCCAGCGTCGCTCAGCCGGCCAAGCGCAAGCTGAGCTACAAGGAGCAGCGCGAGCTCGAGGCGCTGCCGGCACAGATGGAGGCGCTGGAGCAGGAACAGCAACAGATCGACCAGGCACTGGCCGACGGCCATCTGTATGCGAACGACCCGGCCCAGGCGGCCTTGCTGTCGGCACGCCACGGCGAGATCGAGGAGGCACTGATGACGGCGCTGGAGCGCTGGGAGCAGCTCGGCGGCGTCTGAGGGCTCAGGGGGTCAGGTCGGGACGATCCAGCAGCGTGGAGAGCGGCAGCCGGCTGAGCTCCTGCAGCAGCTGGGCCAGCGAACGCCCGGCGGCCTGGACTAATTCCCGCCCCGTCGCGGCATCGGCCAGCGTGGCGTTGCCGACCGCGCCCTGCGGGTGGTAGTCCTGCATCTGCCAAGCCAGCTTGGCGCTGCGGCCGTTGCCCAGGATCGGGTAGTGCGCGGCGCGCTGTTGCGAGGTGGACGCGAAGTCGCGGGCGCTATCCATCCGCACCAGGTCGGGCTTGAGCGCCAGCATCATCGAGGTTTCGACCTGGCCGGCATGGATGCCGAAGCGGTGCTCGGCGGCGCTGAAGCGGGTGTTGAGGTCGTTGCCCTGCTCGTCGAGCAAGGGCAGGTTGAACCAGCTGGCGCTGTAGACCAGCAGGTCGAGGCGGGTGCGCAGGTCGCGCGCGACCAGATCCATGATGCCGGCATGGCCGCCATGGCTGTTGAAGATCAGCAGCTTGCGCACGCCGGCGCGCGCCACCGATTCGCCGATGTCGGTCCAGAGCCGCAACACGGTCTCGGGCCGCAACGTGAGCGTGCCGGGAAAGCGCTGGTGCTCGGGACTCAGCCCGACCGACTGGGTCGGTAGCAAATAGGCCGGACAAGCCGCCGGCAGGTGCGATCCGGCTGCAGCCAATATCCCCTCGACCAGATCGGCATCGACCGACAGCGGCAGATGCGGGCCGTGCTGTTCGATCGCGGCAACGGGCAACACGGCGACGGTGCGTTCGGGATCGAGTCCGGGAAAGTCGGTGGTGCAGAGGTCGGCCCAGCGGCGCAGGACAGAAAGGGAATCGGACATGGCGAGATCTTAAGTCGGACAGGGATTGGGGTGGTCCTGCACAATGCGGTGCCGGGGCTGCGGCATCTGCCCGACCCTGATCCACTCTTACCTTATTGCTTCACGATGCGTCACGGGATCGTCCGAGTGTTGTTCGCCCTGCTGTGTACCCTGTCCTGGCCCAGCTGGGCGCTGGACCTGACGGGGGGCGGTGTAGTCAAGACCGCGCAGGTGCGGGCCGAGTTGCTGGTACATGCCCCGGAGGGGGTGGCGGCGGGCAAGCAGCTCTGGCTGGGGCTGCAACTGCAGCACGCCCCGCACTGGCACAGCTACTGGAAAAACGCGGGCGACTCGGGCCTGCCGACCGAGCTGCGCTGGACCTTGCCGGCGGGCGTGGAAGCGGGCGAGATCGCCTGGCCGACGCCGCGCAAGTTCCCGCTCGGCGAGCTGGCCAACTACGGCTATGACGGTACGGTGTTGCTGCCGGTGCCGCTGCGGGTCGGCTCCGGGTTCCAGGGCGAAGCGCTGGTCGTGAATCTGCAGGCGAACTGGCTGGTCTGCCGCCAGGAATGCATTCCCGAGCAGGGCAGCTTCCAGGTCCGGATTCCCGCCCAGGGCTCGACAGCCCAGCACACGAACCTGTTCCAGCAGGCCTGGGACGCGGCTCCGCGCACCCAGGCGGCGGCGGCCAGCCGGCTGCGCCCCGATGCAAAGACCCTGCGAGTCAGCCTGGACGGATTGCCGGCGGGCTGGCGTGGCAAGTCGCTGGAGATCTTCCCGGAAATGGCCGGACTGATCGCACCGGGCGCGACCTGGACCCAGGGCTGGAATGGCACGCAATGGAGCGCGAGCCTGCCCTTGTCGCCAGACCGCAGTGAAGGACCGCGCCAGGTCGCGCTCGTGCTGGCGCTGGCAGGCGCGGGCGAGCAGATGGCCGGGGTGCGGATGGAAGTGCCAGTGGAAGGTGAATGGCCTGCCGCGGCACAGCGCAGCGAAATCCCGGAGGCCTTGAAGCAGGCGCTGGCGCAAGCCCCTCAAAGCGCTGGCACCAGCGGAGCCAGCAGTTCCGGCACATCGGGCGACATTAGCCTGTGGGCCGCGCTGCTAGGCGCGCTGGCGGGCGGGCTGATCCTGAACCTGATGCCCTGCGTGTTTCCCGTGCTCGCGATCAAGGTGATGGCCTTCGCCCGCCATGCCGATGACCGGCGCGCGCACCGCCGGGCCGGGCTGGCCTACACGGCGGGCGTGCTGCTGTCCTTCCTGGCGCTGGGCGGCCTGCTGCTGGCGCTGCGGGCGGCGGGCGAACAGCTGGGCTGGGGCTTCCAGTTGCAGAATCCGGCGGTGGTGGCCGGGCTGGCGCTGCTGTTTACCGCGATCGGCCTGAACCTGGCGGGTCTGTTCGATTTCGGCCACGTGCTGCCGGCCTCGCTGGCAGGGCTGCAGTTGCGCCACCCGCTGGCGGATGCCTTGCTGACCGGCGTGCTGGCGGTGGCGGTGGCATCGCCCTGCACGGCACCCTTCATGGGAGCTTCGCTGGGACTGGCGATCGGGCTGCCGACGGCGCAGGCATTAGCCGTCTTCGTGGCCATCGGCATCGGCATGGCGCTGCCCTATCTGGCGGCAAGCTTCTTCCCCTGGGTCGCCCATGCGCTGCCCAGACCGGGCGCCTGGATGGAGACGCTGCGCCAGTTCATGGCGTTTCCGATGCTCGCGACCGTGGTCTGGCTGCTTTGGGTGCTGGGCCAGCAGACCGGCATCGACGGCGCGGCGACGCTGCTGCTGGCCCTGCTGCTGCTAGGCTGGCTGGCCTGGGCACTGAACCGGCGCGGCAAGACGCGCGCACTGCTGGCCCCGCTGCTGCTGGCCGGACTGCTGGGCTGGATCTGGCAAGCGGGGGCGCGGATCTGGACCCCGGTGATCGAACTGGCGCCGATGGCGGCGACATCCGCCCTGCCGGCTGCCGACCGGAACTGGCACGCCTGGACGCCCGAGCGCATGGCACGGCTGCAGGCGGCGGGCCAGCCAGTGTTCGTAGACTACACGGCGGCCTGGTGCGTGACCTGCCAGTACAACAAGGGCACGGTGCTGTCCGACCGGGACTTGCTGGATCAGCTGGCCAGCGCAGGGGTGGTGCTGTTGCGCGCCGACTGGACCCGGCGCGACCCGGCCGTGACCCAGGCACTGGCGGCGGTGGGGCGCAATGGGGTGCCGACTTACGCGCTCTATATGCCCGGCAAGGCGCCGAGGCTGCTGTCGGAACTGCCCGGCAGCACCGAGGTGATCGAGGCTTTGGGCCGGCGCTGAACGGTTGGCGATCAGGCAAGAGCTGGGGCATCGCTGGATGGGAACGCCGGCCCACTGGCAACACTGCTGCGACAATGGCGGGATGAGCACGAACGTCACCTCCGGCGGCTTTGCCCCCCTGCAAAACGACAGCTTCCTGCGCGCCTGCCTGCGCCAGGCCACCGATCACACCCCGGTCTGGCTGATGCGCCAGGCGGGACGCTATCTGCCCGAGTACCGCGCCACGCGGGCCCGGGCCGGCAGCTTCATGGGGCTGGCCACCAACGTCGACTACGCCACCGAGGTCACGCTGCAACCGCTCGAGCGCTACGACCTCGACGCGGCCATCCTGTTCAGCGACATCCTGACCGTGCCTGACGCGATGGGGCTGGGCCTGAGCTTCGCGCTCGGCGAAGGCCCGAAGTTCGCCAGGACGGTGCGCACCGAGGCCGATGTCGCCGCGCTGGCCGTGCCCGACATGGACAAGTTGCGCTATGTGTTCGACGCGGTGACCTCGATCCGCCGGGCGCTCAATGGCCGCGTGCCGCTGATCGGCTTCTCGGGCAGCCCCTGGACGCTGACCTGCTACATGGTCGAGGGCGGTGGCTCGGACGACTACCGCCAGGTCAAGACGCTGATGTACCAGCGCCCCGACCTGATGCGGCGCATGCTCGAGATCAACGCCGACGCGGTAGCGCTCTATCTGCGCACGCAGATCGAGGCTGGCGCGCAGGCCGTGATGATCTTCGACAGCTGGGGCGGCGTGCTGGCGGACGGCAACTTCCAGCAGTTCAGCCTGGCGTACACCAAGCGGGTGCTGGACCAGCTGCCCAGGGAGTTCAACGGCCAGCGCATCCCGCGCATCGTCTTCACCAAGGGCGGCGGCCTGTGGCTGGACGACATGAACAGCCTGGACTGCGACGTGCTGGGGCTGGACTGGACGGTGAACCTGGCGCAGGCGCGCGCCCGGGTCGGCGGCCATGTCGGCGGTCCGGGCAAGGCCTTGCAGGGCAATCTCGACCCGAACGTGCTGTTCGCCAATCCCGAGCAGGTGGCGGCCGAGGTGGTACGGGTGCTGGAGAGCTTCGGCACGCCGCACACCGACCGCGATACGACCGGGCCGACCCATGTCTTCAACCTCGGTCACGGCATCAGCCAGCACACGCCGCCCGAGATCGTGAAGGTGCTGGTCGATACCGTGCATGCGCATTCGCGCCTGATGCGCACGCGGGACTGAGGCGGCGCCACCGGATGGGGAGCCCGGACTTTTGCACAGTCTGGTCTCCAGCGGATCGGACGCGCCTGGCATGTGGCCGCTGGCTTGATTCGATCAAGAAATATTTCAGATCTTTGTTTTTGTTGGATATTTTTTCATAATCTGCCTAGGCCACCATACCATTGACTACGCTTCAGTCTCAAATGCCCAGCCCGCCCGCATCGGTTGCCAACAAAGTTATCCACAGAAATCAGCCTCCGTTTCAAGGGCCAATCAGGCTTCACTTTCCGGTCCCGATGAATGACTGATGCTGGCGATCCGACCTTGTCCCTGACCCCGCTGGCGGTGGTCGTGACCACGCCGGCCCACAGCGGCCTGGGCCCGACGCTGACCTATGTGCATGACCGCCCGCTGGAGCCCGGCACCCTGGTACGGGTGCCGTTGGGCCAGCGCGAGGTGCTGGGCCTGGTCTGGGAAGCACCCGGACTGAGCCTGCAGGGGCTGGAGCCCGGCCAGGCGCGCGCGGTGCTGCAGGTGTTCGATGCGATACCGCCACTCAACGCCGCCTGGCGCGGGCTGGCGAGCTTCGCGGCGCGCTATTACCAGCGCAGCCTGGGCGAGGTCGCGCTGGCCGCGCTGCCGCCGCAGTTGCGCGATCTGCAGGCCGCGCAGCTCGCGCGCAAGCTCAAGCGTCTGGCCAAGGCCGCAGCGGTCAGCGCCAGGACCGGGCACCAGCCAGATGACGCGGTTTCGGACGCCGAGGTGGCGGCGACGGAATTGACCGGCAGCATCGACACGCCACCCGAACTCAGTCCCGAACAGGCCGTCGCGCTGCAGTGCTTCCAGGCCGCAGACCGGCCGGCGCTGCTGTTCGGCACCACCGGCAGCGGCAAGACCGAGATCTATCTGCGCGCGGTTCAGGATCTGCTCGAGCAAGACCCGCAGGCGCAGGCCCTGATCATGGTGCCCGAGATCAACCTGACGCCTCAGCTCGAGGCCCGCTTCATGGAGCGCTTCGCGCGCTGGGGCGTGGTCTCGCTGCACAGCGGGCTGACGCCGGCGCAACGGCTCGACCATTGGCTCGCGGCACATCAGGGTCGGGCGCGCATCGTGCTCGGCACCCGGATGGCGATTTTCGCCAGCCTGCCGCAGTTGCGCCTGATCGTGGTCGACGAGGAACACGACCCGAGCTACAAGAGCCAGGAGGGCGCGCGCTACTCGGCGCGCGACCTCGCGATCTACCGCGCCAGGCGCGAGAGCCAGGACCGATCGCCCGCTCATTGCCGCGTGCTGCTGGGCTCGGCCACGCCCTCGCTCGAGAGCTGGCGCGCGGCGGAGATCGGCCGCTACCTCAAGCTCGAGATGCCGCAGCGCATCGGTGGCGGCGCGCTGCCCAGGCTGCGACTGGTCAACATGAACCACCAGCCCAAGTCATGCGTGCTGGCGCCGGCGCTGCTGGAATCGATCGCCGAGCGCGCCGCGCGCGGCGAGCAGAGCATGCTGTTGCTGAACCGGCGCGGTTATGCTCCGGTGCTGGCCTGTCACGCCTGCGGCTGGAAGAGCGACTGCCCGCACTGCAGCGCGCACGCGGTGTTCCACAAGATCGACCGCACGCTGCGCTGCCACCACTGCGGCCACAGTTCGCGCGTGCCCTATGCCTGTCCGGGGTGCGGCAATCTCGACATCGCGCCGGTCGGGCGCGGCACCGAACAGCTCGAGGAGCAGCTGGTCGGTCTGCTGGCCAACGCCAGACGGGCCGATGGCGCGCCGATCCGCGTGCTGCGGCTGGATGCCGACAGCACGCGCGCCAAGGGCAGCCTGGAGCAGCAGCTCGCCGGCATGCACGAAGGCGAATTCGACCTGCTGGTCGGCACCCAGATGATCGCCAAGGGCCACGACTTTCGCCGCATCACGCTGGTCGCCAGCCTCAACGTCGATGGCGGCCTGTTCGCGAGCGACTACCGGGCGCCCGAACGGCTGTTCGCGCTGCTGCTGCAGGCGGCGGGCCGGGCCGGACGCGATGCCGACTTCGTCGCCAGCCAGGGCACTGCGGTCGAACTCTGGGTCCAGACCTGGTATCCCGAGCATGCGCTGTTCGCGGCGCTGGCCCGGCACGACTACCCCGCCTTCGCGACACAACAGCTGGAGGAACGCGAGGCCGCGCTGATGCCGCCCTACTCCTTCCAGGCGCTGGTGCGCGCCGAGGCCCGCACCCAGGAGGCGGCGCAGGCGCTGCTGAACCTGGCGGCGCAGGCCGGCGAGCCGCTGCCCGGGCGCGAGCACCTGACCCTCTACCCCGCGGTGCCGATGGCGATCCAGCGCGTGGCCAACGTCGAACGCGCGCAGATGCTGATCGAGAGCGATTCGCGCCCGGCGCTGCAGGCCTTCCTGACGGCCTGGCAGGCACAACTGCAGCTGGCACGCGGCCAGCCCGAGGCCAAGGGCGTGCTGCGCTGGGCCATCGACGTCGACCCGCTGGCGATCTGAAGCGGTTCTGCCGAGAATAGGCGGGACCCGGAGCGGGCCTGAAACATGAACCGGCAGCCACAAGCGAAAAAACTGCCCGCCCTTTATCATTGAAAGCTTTTCCATGCGCGCCACCTCATGTCAGCCGGTCTGAACATCGCCCAACTTGATGCCGTGAATCACCTCGGCGGCCCATGTCTGGTGCTGGCTGGCGCCGGCTCGGGCAAGACACGGGTCATCACGCACAAGATCGGGCGCCTGATCCAGGCCGGGCTGGCGGCCAACCGGATCGCGGCCATCACCTTCACCAACAAGGCGGCGGCAGAGATGCGCGAGCGCGCGCGCCAGCTGGTCGGCAAGGCTGCCAAGGACGTGCTGATCTGCACCTTCCACTCGCTGGGGGTGCGGCTGCTGCGCGAGGACGGCAAGGCGCTCGGGCTCAAGAGCCAGTTCTCGATCCTCGACACCGACGACATCACGGGCATCCTGAAGGACTGCGGCGGCAGCACCGACAGCGCGACCGCGCGCCAGTGGCAGTGGACCATCAGCGGCTGGAAGGGCGCTGGCCTGAATCCGGAGCAGGCGCTGGCCCAGGCCAAGGACGAGACCGAACGGGTGATCGCGCTCGTGATGGCGCGCTACCAGGAACGGCTGACGGCTTATCAGAGCGTGGACTTCGACGACCTGATCGCGCTGCCACTCAAGCTGCTGCGCGACTTCCCCGAGGTGCGCGAGAAATGGCAGAAGAAGCTCGGCCATGTGCTGGTCGACGAGTACCAGGACACCAACGCGACCCAGTACGAGTTGCTGAAATTGCTGGTCGGCGAGCGCGGCCGCTTCACCGCGGTGGGCGACGACGACCAGTCGATCTACGGCTGGCGCGGCGCGACGCTCGACAACCTGAAGAAGCTGCCGCAGGACTATCCCGAACTGCGCGTGATCAAGCTCGAGCAGAACTACCGCTCGACCAGCGCCATCCTGCGCGCGGCCAACAACGTGATCGGACCGAACCCCAAGCTGTTCCCGAAGACGCTCTGGAGCGAGCTCGGCGAGGGCGAGCCGGTGCGCGTGAGCGCCTGCGACCAGGAAGAGCATGAAGCCGAGCGCGCGGTCGCCCGCATCCAGGGCCTGCGCGCCAACCACAAGCACAAGGCGTTCAAGGACTTCGCCATCCTGTACCGCGCCAACCACCAGGCCCGGCCGCTGGAAACGGCGCTGCGCCGGGCGCAGATCCCGTACAAGGTCTCGGGGGGCCAGAGCTTCTTCGACCGGGCCGAGATCAAGGACCTCTGCGCCTGGCTGCGGCTGCTGGTCAACAACAACGATGACCCGGCCTTTCTGCGCACGATCACGACACCGAAGCGCGGCATCGGCCACCAGACCCTGGCCCAGCTCGGCGCCTTCGCGACCCAATACAAGCTGAGCCTGTTCGAGTCGCTGTTCTCGCATTCGCTGGCGGCGGCGGTCAACGCGCGCGCGCTGGCAGGCCTGCACGAGTTCGGCCGCTACCTCAACGACCTCGAGCACCGCGCGCGCCAGACCCGCGGCTTTGAGGCGGCCAAGGCCTTCCTGAGCGACTGGCTGAAGGACATCGGCTACGAGCAATACCTCTACGACAGCGAGGACAGCGAGAAGGCCGCCGCCGCGCGCTGGGGCAACGTGATCGACTTCTGCGACTGGGTGGCGGCGCGCTGCGGCGGCCAGATCGACGACAGCGGCGGCGTCACGACCGAGCGCGAGGTCAAGACCATGCTCGAGGTCGCGCAGACCATCGCGCTGATTTCCACCATCTCGGAACGCGAGCAGGATGCCGACCAGGTCACGCTCTCGACGCTGCACGCCTCCAAGGGCCTGGAATGGCCTCATGTGGTGCTGGCCGGGGTCAACGAAGGCCTGTTGCCGTTCAAGCCCGACGACGCGGGCGACGGCGCGGCGCTGGCCTTGCGCATCCAGGAGGAGCGGCGCCTGATGTACGTCGGCATCACGCGCGCCCAGCAGACCCTGATGGTGAGCTGGCTCAAGCGGCGCAAGAAGGGCCGCGAGATGGTGCCGGGCCAGCCCAGCCGCTTCATCGAGGAGATGGGACTGGACCAGGCCACGGTCAGGGAAGACCCGCGCGAGAAGCTGCGCGCGCTGCGCGCCGAGTTCGCCGCCAGGGCGGCCCTGGCACCGCCCGCCATGTGAGCGTCACGCATGACACCGTAACATCAAGAAGATGAAGGGAACCATGATGCACCCAACCGGATGGCGCCGCCCGATGCTGGGCCTGCTGCTGGCGGGCTCCAGCCTGCTGCTGACCAGGCCCGGACTGGCCCAGGATGGCGCGCCGACAGACAGGAAGCTGCTGACGATCAGCGGCAAGCTCGGCGCCAGGACGAGCGGCAAGGTCGCGTTCGACCTGGCCCGGCTGGAGGCGCTGCCCCAGCACAGCTTCACGACCCAGACGCCCTGGCAGGACAAGCCGGTCCAGTTCACCGGCCCCCTGCTACGCGATGTATTGGCCTCGGTCAAGGCCCAGGGCAGCCAGCTCAAGGCGATTGCGCTCAACGACTACAAGGTCAGCATTCCGGTCTCGGACACGCTGCGCTTCGACGTGGTGCTGGCCCTGCGCATCAATGGCGAACTGATCGCCGTGCGCAACAAGGGCCCGCTGTTCGTGGTCTACCCCTACGACAGCAACGAGGAATTGCGCAGCACGCTCTACTACAGCCGTTCGATCTGGCAGCTCAAGGCGATCGAGGTTGAATAAGGCCATGCGCGTGCCCAGCCATCGCAGCTTCCTGCTCGGGCTGTCGCTGACAGCCGCGCTGCTGGCCGTGGCATTCGCGATCATGCTCGCGGTGCTGATGCGCCAGAACCGTACCGTCGAGGAAGCCACCAGGCTCCAGGGTGACTCGATCACCTCGCTGACCTTTCAGCTCGAGCGCGAATTCCTGCGCCTGCGCTCGGACCTGGCCCTGACGCTACGCGGACGCAGCCAGCCCGACTGGGAGGCGGTCACGTTGCGCTACGAGATTTTCCTGAGCCGGGTCGAGCTGCTGCGCGACAACCCGAGCACCTTCAAGCTGCGCGCACGCTCGGAATACCAGGAGCTGATGCCGCATCTGGAACAGCTGATCGCCGAGGCCACGCCCTTGCTGAGCACGCCCGCGCCACATGCCGTGGCGCTCGAGGCGCTGCTCGGGCGCCTCTACCAGCTGGGCCCGGACGTGCAGGCGCTCTCGGTCGCCTCCACCCTGGTGGTCGCGGGCCTGATCGAGGAGCATGTGGTGGTGCTCAACGCGCAGAACGCCCAGATACGCTGGCTGATCGGCGCCCAGGTGCTGCTGCTGATGCTGGCGGCCACGGGCTTGCTGCTGCGTCAGCGCCGTCAGGAACAGGAGCAGGCCGTGCTGCAGGCGCTCAACGCCGAACTCGCCGTGGCCCGCGACCTGGCCGAAGCCGCCAACCGCAGCAAGAGCCTGTTTCTGGCCAACATGAGCCACGAGCTGCGCACCCCCTTCAACGGCATGCTCGGCATGCTCGGCATGCTCGACATGCTGGGAGACAGCCCGCTCGACCCGCGGCAACGCGAGCATGCGCAGACCGCCAAGGATTCGGCGCAGCATCTGCTGCGCCTGCTCAACGACATCCTCGACATGTCGGCGCTCGAATCGGGCCGAATCCTGATCCAGCCCGAGCCAGTCAACATGCGCCGCCTGCTCGGCGATGTCGAGCAGCTGATGGGAAGCCAGGCACGGCACAAGGGGCTGGAGTTCGTCTTCGAAGCGCCGGCGCAGTGGCCGGACTGGGTCGAGACCGACCCGACGCGGGTGCGCCAGATCCTCTACAACCTGCTGAACAACGCGATCAAGTTCACCGACAGCGGCCGCGTCACCCTGAGCGTGAGCTGCGAGCCCGGGCAAGCGGACCGGCTGCACTGGACCTGCGCGGTCAGCGACACCGGCATCGGCATGGACCCGGCCAGACTGGCCCAGCTGTTCCAGCGTTTCCACCAGCTTGATGCGGGCGCGAACCGCCGCTTCGGGGGCAGCGGCCTCGGGTTGGAGATCTCGCGCACGCTGGCCCGCCTGATCGGCGGCGACATCACGGTGGAGAGTCAGCCCGGACGAGGCTCGACCTTCACGCTGACGCTGGAGACACCGTCCTGCGCCGCCCCCCAGGCGCGGGAGTCGCAGCCCGCCAGACCACCCGCCACCGGGCCGGGCGAAGCGGCCCCGGCGCGACTGGAGATCCTGGTGGCCGAGGACCATCCGGTCAACCGCAGCTTCATCGGCACCTTGCTCGAGCGACTGGGACATCGGGCCAGCTTCGCGGTCAATGGCCACGAGGCGCTCGCACAGGTCGAGCAACGGGACTTCGACCTGATCCTGATGGACATCCACATGCCCGAGATGGACGGGCTGGAGGCGACCCGGGCACTGCGCGCGCGCGGCGATGACAAGCGGCATCTTCCCGTCATCGCCCTGAGCGCCGATGTGATGAACGAGGCGCGCGAGCGGGCGCTGGCGGCCGGGGTGGACGAATTCCTGTCCAAGCCGGTACAGAAACAGCAGCTGCAACAGGCGCTGCTGCGCTGGGGCCGGCGGCGCCACTGAGCCGCTGCCCGGCCCAGACCCCGGCTGGCGCCGTCTCAGGCCGGCGACTGACCCAGCTGGGCGCCGGCCGCCAGCCCGACGCCGCGCAGAAAATCGGCCACCGGCAGGCGCTTGCCGCCCGCGCGCTGCAGTTCGGTCAGGCGCAACACGCCAACGCCCGCCTGCACCCGTACGCCCTCGGCATCGGCCCCGAGCACGCAGCCCGCGGGACAGTCGGCGCTGGCGGGCTGATCGCCCTCGGCCACGGCAGCCCAGACCTTGAGCGACTCGCCCTGCCAGCTCGTGACCGCGCCCGGAAACGGGTTGAAGGCGCGCACCCGGCGCGCCAAGGTCCGCGCGTCGAGCGACCAGTCGAGCAAGGCCTCGACCTTCTCGATCTTGTGCGCGTAGTTGACGCCCTCGGCCGGCTGGGGCTTGGGGCTCAGCCCGCCACAGGCCGCCAGTTCGAGCGCCTCGACGATCAGGCGCCCGCCCAGCACGGCCAGCCGGTCATGCAGGGCGCCGGTGCTGTCATCGGGGCGGATCGGCAGCTTTTCCACCAGCAGCATGTCGCCGGTGTCGAGCCCGAGGTCCATCTGCATGATCGTGATGCCGGTTTCGGCATCGCCGGCCTCGATCGCGCGGTGGATCGGCGCGGCGCCGCGCCAGCGCGGCAGCAGCGAGGCGTGGATGTTCAGGCAACCCAGGCGCGGCAGCTCCAGCGTCCAGGCCGGCAGGATCAGGCCGTAGGCCGCCACCACCATGAGGTCGGCGCCAGCCGCCAGCAGGGCCTCGCGCGCCGCTGCGGCATCGGCCGGATACTTGCCGTCGAGCCTGAGGCTCAGCGGCTGCGACACCGGGATGCCGTGCCGCAGCGCCAGCTGCTTGACCGGCGAGGCCTGCAGCTTCATGCCGCGCCCGGCCGGGCGGTCGGGCTGGGTCAGCACCAGCGGCACCTCGAAGCCGGCGGTCAGCAGCGTCTGCAGCGCGACGGCGGCGAATTCTGGCGTGCCCGCGAAGACGACCTTCAGGCCGGCCATCTCAGCGCTTGGCCTCGCGTTCGGCCTTGACCAGCTTGGCCTTGATGCGATCGCGCTTGAGCTGGGACAGATGCTGCACGAACACCTTGCCGTTGAGGTGGTCGATCTCGTGCTGGATACAGACCGCGAGCAGGCCGTCGGCCTCGATCAGCCGGCTTGCGCCCTTTTCATCGAGCGCGCGCACCTTGACCGCGATCGAGCGCTCGACGCCGTCGTAGATGCCGGGCACGGACAGACAGCCTTCCTCGCCCCGGCGCTGGGTCGGACTGGCCCATTCGATCTCGGGATTGATCAGCACCAGGGGCTGATCATGCTCCTCGCTGATGTCGATCACGACCAGGCGCTGATGAAAATCGACCTGGGTCGCGGCCAGGCCTATGCCCTGGGCGTCGTACATGGTCGCCAGCATGCGCTCGATCAGGGCGCGGATGGCGTCATCGACAGTCGCCACGGGCTTGGCCACGGTGTGCAGACGGGGATCGGGATAACGCAGGATGGTCAACAGTTCGGTATCGGACATGGAGGGCTATATCGGTAGAAGGCGCGAGGCCACCGCCAGGGGCGCGGCGCGAAGGTGCATATTTTCGCGACTTTTCAGCACCGCGTCTGGCGATGCGGGTTTTGCGCTTGCCACAAGGGGGGACAGGAGGCAAGATCGACAGAAAAACCACTCTAGGGAGGAAGCAATGGCAGCCACGAGCAAGCCCGGGTCGGGCCAGGGGCCCGAGACCCGAGAAACCGCCGCGCCCGGCGTCGGATCGAGCCGGCTGGCGGGCAAACGCCGCGGTCTGCTGACCGGCGCGGCCAGCATCGCGCTGCTGTGGGCGGCGGGCCCGGCGCGGGCCTTTCCTGACTATCCCGTCACGCCCGGCCAGCGCGGGGCGGCACAGCGGGTGGCGCGGGCCGGCGTGCCGCTGTCCGAACTCAGCCCCAACGCCCCGGAGCGCTACACCATCAAGCGCGGCGACACCCTGTGGCATATCTC
>JBDLVJ010000294.1:0-4417 GCA_039804875.1 Pseudomonadota bacterium
CCCGGGTTGTTGGCGACGAACTGGGCCGCCTTGAGCTTGCGCAGGGTTTCCTTGACATCGCGGGCGATCGCGTTGTCATGGACTTCCATGGTCTTGATGAAGCCTTCGGGGTTGATCACGAAGGTGCCGCGCAGGGCCAGGCCGGCTTCGGGGATGTGAACGCCGAAAGCGTTGGTCAGGGTGTGGGTCGGATCACCCACCAGCGGGAACTGGGCCTTGCCGACCGCCGGCGAGGTCTCGTGCCAGACCTTGTGCGAGAAATGGGTGTCGGTGGTGACGATGTAGACCTCGGCGCCCGCCTTCTGGAACTCGGCGTAGTGGTCGGCCGCGTCTTCGATCTCGGTCGGGCAGTTGAAGGTGAAGGCCGCCGGCATGAAGATCACGACCGACCACTTGCCGTGGAAGGCTTGCTCGGTGACTTCGACGAACTTGCCATTGTGGAAGGCTTCGGTCTTGAACGGCTGGACTTGGGTGTTGATGAGGGACATCGGGCTTCCTTGCGCTTGGCGGTTGTTGAAACGGTGTCTTGAAGACTGAGTAAATCATAGCCCGGAACTATGGCAGCCGACGATTGATAGTTGCAATGATGGCGATAGCCAAGCGCCAGTTCTGTCACGGTTCCGGACCGGCTCCAAGCATAAACTCGGCAGCAGCCCTAGAATAGATCCGAACGAGGGGCTTTCGACCCTCCCGCATTTTTGGACAGACTCGACATGAATCAATACCCCAACAGTTTCGGCCGCTTCGGCGGCACCGTCTCGACCGCGCAGCGCAACCAGGTCATGCGCAACACCTACTGGCTGCTGGCGTTGAGCCTGCTGCCCACTGTGCTGGGCGCCTGGATCGGCGTCGCGACCGGCATCACCGCCCTGCTCAGCGGCGGTCTCGGCATGGTCGTGTTCCTGGCCGGCGCCTTCGGCTTCATGTACGCGATCGAGAAGACCAAGCACAGCGGCGCCGGCGTGGCCGTGCTGCTGGGCTTCACCTTCTTCATGGGCCTGATGCTGTCGCGCATGATCGCCTACGTGCTGGGCTTTCGCAACGGCGGCGAACTGATCATGACCGCCTTTGGCGGCACGGCGGGCGTGTTCCTGGTCATGGCCAGCCTGGCGAGCACGATCAAGCGCGACCTCGATGGCCTGGGCAAGTGGCTGTTCATCGGCGTGCTGGTGCTGCTGGTCGGCGGCATCGTCAACGTCTTCGTCGGCAGCAGCGCCTTCATGGCCGTGCTCAGCACGATGGCGATCGCGATCTTCAGCGCCTTCCTGCTGGTTGACCTGAAGCGCATCGTCGACGGCGGCGAGACCAACTACATCACCGCCACGCTGGCGATCTACCTGAACCTGTTCAACATCTTCCAGAACCTGCTCGCGCTGCTGGGCCTGTTCGGCGGCGAACGCGACTGAACGCCGGCTGACGGCACTCCCTCCGGGCCGGACGGCCCGGCAAAAAGGCCTGGAACAAGTTCCAGGCCTTTTTCGTTTCGAGCCCATGGGCCTGCGCGTGGCAGGCCCGGGCAACAGTCAACCACCGATTCAGTCGGCGCGTTCGAACACCGCGATGCTCTCGACATGGGCGGTGTGCGGGAACATGTTGACCACGCCCGCCGCCGTGCAGCGGTAGCCAGCCTGATGCACCAACAAGCCGGCGTCGCGCGCCAGCGTCGAGGGGTTGCAGCTGACGTAGACGATGCGCTTCGGGAAGCTCCAGCCTGCGGCCTCCTGGGCCTCGGGCGGCAGCGGCGCGGCGCCTTCGGCGCCGATGCGCGCCTGGTGGATGTCGGCCAGCGCCTTGGACAACGCAAAAGCGCCCTCGCGCGGCGGGTCGACCAGCCACTTGTCGGCCTGACCGTCGGCCACCAGCATGGCCGGCGTCATCTCGAACAGGTTGCGCGCGACGAAGGAAGTCGGCGCCAGGCCGCCGCGCCGGGCCTGGTTGCGCGCCAGGTTCTGGCGCGAACGCGCCACCAGCGCCTCGCTGCCCTCGATGCCGAGCACCTCGTGCGCCTGGGTCGCCAGCGGCAGCGTGAAGTTGCCCAGTCCGCAGAACCAGTCGATGACGCGCTCGTCCGTCTCGACGGCGAGCAGGCGCAGCGCGCGCGCGACCAGCACCCGGTTGATGTGCGGGTTGACCTGGGTGAAGTCGGTCGGCTTGAACGGCATCTCGATGCCGAAATCGGGCAAGGCGTAGGCCAGCGGCAGCGGCTCGGGCTCGGTGTCGAGCAGATGCACGGTGTCCGGGCCCTTGGGCTGCAGCCACCACTGGATCACCTGGCCGCCCACGCTGTGGCGCAGCGCGAACTCCCGCAGCAGCAGCAGGTCGGAGGCCGACAGCGGCTCGAGGTGGCGCAGCACCAGCGCGGTGACCGCGTCGCCACAGGCCAGCTCGATCTGCGGGCAGGTCTCGCGCGCCTCCATGCCGTGGATCAGCGCGCGCAGCGGCAGCAGCAAGGCGCTGACATGGGCGGGAAGCACATGGCACTCGCGCATGTCGGCGACATAGCGGCTCTTGCGCTCGTGAAAGCCCACCAGCACCTCGCCCTTCTTGTGCACGTAGCGCACCGACAGGCGGGCGCGGTAGCGGTAGCCCCAGGCCGGACCGGCGATCGGGCGCAACAGATTCTCGGCCTTGACCTTGCCCAGGTGCCAGAGGTTGTCCTCCAGCACGCGCTGCTTGACCGCGACCTGGGCCGCCGGCTCGAGGTGCTGCATCTTGCAGCCGCCACAGGCGCCCGCGTGCAGGCCGAAATGCGGACAGCGCGGCGCCACGCGCAGCGGGGACTCGCGGTGGATCTCGGTCAGCTGCGCCTGCTCCCACTGGTTCTTCTTGCGCGTGGTCTGGGCGCTGACGATCTCGGTCGGCAGCGCGCCGTCGATGAAGACGACCTTGCCGTCGGGCTTGCGTGCGACACCCTGGGCGTCGAGGTCCATCGAGGTGATCTCGAGCCAGCCCTCGGGCAGCGGAGGCTTGGGCGCCGGATCGGCGACCGTTTGATTGTCTTGTTCCATCAGGAGGGGGGGAAATTTAGCGGGAAGGCAGGAATTTGAGCGGATCGACCGGCTTGCCTTGGCGGCGCACCTCGAAGTGCAGCTTGACGCGGTCGGCGTCGCTGCTGCCCATTTCGGCGATCTTCTGGCCCTGGCGCACGGTCTGGTCCTCCTTGACCAGCAACGCCTGGTTGTGGGCGTAGGCCGTCAGGTAGGTGTTGTTGTGCTTGAGAATGACCAGGTTGCCGTAGCCGCGCAGGCCGGCGCCGGCATAGACCACGCGCCCGTCGGCGGCGGCCAGCACCGGGTCGCCGGCCTTGCCGGCCAGATCGACCCCCTTGTTGCGGGCCTCGTCGAAGCGATCGAGCAAGGCGCCGCTGACGGGCCAGGCAAAGGTGACCACCTCGCTGTCGGTCGGACCCGCGCCGGGCTTGGCGGCCTCGGGCGACTTGACCGCCTCGGGCGGCTTGGAGGCCTCGGGGGTCTTGCCATTCAAGGCGCGGGACTTGACGCGCGCGTCGGCGGCCGGCACGGGCACCGGCGTGACGGTCACGCCCGCGGCGGTCGGACTGGCAGGGCTGGTCGGCGCGAGCGCGACCGGGTCCTTGGCGGGCGGCACCACGCGCAGGACCTGGCCGACCTCGATCAGGTGGGGATTCTCAAGGGCATTCCAGCGCGTCAGGTCACGCGGACTCTGGCCATGCTCGAGGCCGATGCGCGTCAGCGTGTCGCCCGGGCGCACGGAGTAGTAGCCCGGCTTGCCGGCGTTCTCCTGACCCGGCGGCATGGCGGCAGCGGACGACGATCCGGCGCGTGAGGAGCGGTCGGTCACCGGCGCGCGCGCGGATTCGTCCAGGCTGGTCGTGCTGCAGGCCGCCAGCAGGGACAGACCGGCCGCCATGGCAAGCTGCAAGGGCCAGCGGACCCACGGGCCTGGATGCGGTACCCATGCGCCGGAATTCGGAACCATTCGTTCCATTGGAACACCTCTGCTAGAAATGAGAAGCGCCCGACCTCTCGGTCAGGCAAGCCCTGATTTTAGGGGGACAAAGTGGACAGCCTCCAGCACGGTCTGGACATAGCCCTGCGCGGTCTTGTCGATCACGACCAGACTTTGCCGGCCTGGTGTCAGTCCGGCAGGAGCAACCAGCCGCCCACCTGGGGCAAGCTGCTCGAGCCAGGCCTGCGGAATCGAGTCGCCGCTGGCGGCCGAAATGATCGCATCATAAGCCGCGCCCTTGGGATATCCCAACATCCCATCGCCCAGTATCAGATGCAGATTGTGCAGCCGCAAGGGCCTGAGCTTGTCGCGCGCCTTCTCGTGCAGGGCGCGCAGGCGCTCCAGGCTGTAGACCTCGCGGGCCAGGCGAGCGAGCAAGGCGGACTGGTAGCCGCAGCCGGTGCCGATCTCGAGCACGCGACCCAGCGGG
>JBDLVJ010000295.1:0-8061 GCA_039804875.1 Pseudomonadota bacterium
TCAGCATGCTGTAGCCATACTGAAACAGGTTCAGGAAGAACTGGCCCCGGATCAGCTGTCTGAAGTTGTCGTAGGCCATGCCGAAGCGGTGCCGGATCTGCTGCAGCTCCTGTTGTTCGCCGCGGTAGAGTGCGATTGATTCGGCTTTTTCGCGCACCCGCACCAGGCTGTAGCGCAAATCCGCCTCGCGCTTGAGCTGGCGGAAGTTGAGTCCGGTCAAGGGCCTGCCGTAGACGCGCAGCGTGATCACGGTGCCGCTGATCGCGTAGACCACCAGGAAATAGACCAGGGTGTGCGAGATGCCCCACAGCACGCGGCTGAAGGCGATCAGCTGCATGGTCGCGCCGATCAGGATCAGCAGGAAGAACAGCGAGCGCTGGGTGAAGGTGTTGATGTCCTCGGCGATGCGCTGATCCGGGTTGTCGAGCGCCGTCAGGCCGTTGAGCGAGTAATAGTGGCGGTCGCCAAAGTAGCGCAGCAAGAAGCGCTGGGTCAGCCAGCGCCGCCAGTGGTTGCCGAGCGTGTCGCGCACCCAGTAGTAGCAGGCGTAGGTTGGCACGGCGCCGACCAGCAGGCCCAGACAGAGCAGGATCGCCTGCCAGAAACGGCCGCCATCGCGCGCCGCCAGCGCCGAGGTGAACTCGCCCGTCTGCTCGTTGAGCAGCACCGCGAAGGCGGTCTGGCCCAGCAGCAGCAGCAGCAGCAGCGCCAGCCGGCCCAGGGCCGACCAGCGTTCTTCCGAGCGCCAGTAGGGCGTCGCGATGTCGAGAAAGCGTTGCCAGAGTGGGCGATTGACGGATTTCATGCAGCGAGTCTCTCCCGCTGGAGGCGAAGGTAGTCCGATCATGCCCGTAAAAATGCGCGGCGGCGCGAAATCTTTGCCTACCCGCTCCCGTTCTTTGCTGCTATTGTCATGGTATTAATAAGATTCATATGATGTTTTTACGGGATTATTTGTCATGAATAAGGAGTTTTTGACTATGACATGTAAGAAAATTGCTTATCTTCCGGCTGCCGTGGTCATGGCCGCTTTGTCTGCCTGTTTCTATCTGCCGACCCATTTGCCGGGCAATCAGCCGGAGCTCCTGGCCATGCTCGAACCTCGTTCCGGCAGTCAGGTCAGCGGCAGGGTCAGCTTCAAG
The DNA here is from genome assembly GCA_039804875.1 of Pseudomonadota bacterium. Lineage (GTDB taxonomy): Bacteria > Pseudomonadota > Gammaproteobacteria > Burkholderiales > Burkholderiaceae_C > Malikia. Next base: position 1,143 of record JBDLVJ010000295.1, read on the forward strand.
CCCGTGGGCGACAGGCTGCTGGTCGAGGCCCATGTGACCGGTCTGACGCCGGGCGAGCATGGCTTCCATGTGCACGAGGGCGGCGACTGCTCGGCAGCCGACGCCAGCGGAGCCAAGGGCCATTTCAATCCGGCCGGCATGCCGCACGGTCACCATCATCAGATGCATCATGCCCAGCGTCACGCGGGCGATCTGCCCAATCTGGTCGCCGATGCAAGCGGTCAGGCCTATTACCGGGCCGAGGTCACCGGGCTCAAGGTGGACGGCGGAGCGCACGGCCTGCCCGGGCGCAGCGTGATCGTGCATGCCGACGCGGACGACTACCAGTCCCAGCCGGCGGGCAACTCCGGCCGGCGCGTCGCCTGCGGCGTCATCAAGGCACCTTGAGCGCCATCGGCGGCGCACCGCTGGCGGGTCTGTCGATAATGGTGCTGTCCCAGCACCACAGGAGATCGTCTTGATCGTATTCGTCACCGGCGCGTCCGCCGGCTTTGGCGCGGCCATTGCCCGCAAGTTCGTACAGTCCGGCCACCGCGTGATCGCGACCGCCCGCCGCCAGGACCGCCTCGAGGCGCTGGCGGCCGAGCTCGGCGAAGCCTTGCTGCCGCTCGAGCTCGACGTGCGCGACCGCGCCGCCGTCGAGGCCCTGCCCGCCACGCTGCCGCCCGGCTTCGCCGCCGTCGATGTGCTGGTCAACAACGCCGGCCTCGCGCTCGGGCTCGAGCCGGCGCAGCGCGCGAATCTGGACGACTGGCAGACCATGATCGATACCAACTGCAGCGGCCTGGTCCAGGTCACCCGCGCCTTCCTGCCCGGCATGGTCGAGCGCAACCGGGGCCATGTCTTCAACCTCGGTTCGGTCGCCGGCAGCTGGCCCTACGCGGGAGGCAATGTCTACGGCGCGACCAAGGCCTTCGTGCGCCAGTTCAGCCTCAATCTGCGCGCCGATCTGGCTGGCACCGCCTTGCGCGTGACCGACGTCGAGCCTGGCCTGTGTGGCGGCACCGAGTTCTCCAACGTGCGCTTTCATGGCGACGATGCCAAGGCCGCCCAGGTCTATCAGGATGTCCAGGCCCTGAGCGCCGAGGACATCGCCGATACGATCCACTGGATCGCGACCCGGCCCGCCCATGTCAACGTCAACACGATCGAGCTGATGCCGGTGGCGCAGTCCTTCGCCGGGCTGACCATCCGGCGCGGCTGAGGCCTGCGCTGGCGCCACCGCTCACTTGTTTTCAGGCACTTGCCCAGGTATTCGTGCCGCCGGTCCCGGACCTGGGCGGCGCGCTCTAGTCATCACTTTCCGACCATGCCACGCCTTCAGTTCCAGCCCGCCGCGCGCTACGCCTTCGCCACCGAGATGCCGATCCAGCCCGGCCAGATCAACGCGGGGGGTCATCTCGACAATGTCCAGTTGCTGGGTCTGGTGTCGGACGCGCGCACGCGCTGCTTCGCCTGGCTCGGCTACAGCGTGCTCGATGTCGCGGGTCATGCCTTCTTTGTCGCCGACCAGGCGGTGCAGTACCGCTCCGAGGGCCAGCCCGGCGAGGTCCTGCGCATCGAGATGACGCCGGCCGACCTCAATCCCAAGGGCTTCGACCTGATGTTCCGCGTCAGCGAGGCGCAGTCCGGCCGCGAGGTGGCGCTCGGCAAGATCGGCCTGGTCTGTGTCGACCGGGTCAGCCGCAAGCCCAGCCCCATGCCCGAGGCGTTCAGGCAGCGGCTGTGCGCTGATTGAGCCGGCCTGGAGTCAGCTACCGCAGCGGCCGCAGGCCTCGAGAGCCTGGCTGGCTTGCTGGCGGGTTTCCTGCAGCAGGAAATCGAGGAAGACCCGTGTTCGCTGCGGGATGAACTTGCGGCTTGGCAGGGCCGCGTACATCGCCAGCCGGCCCGTGATCCAGGGCGACAGCACCCGCACCAGTTCGCCCCGGCTCAGGTAAGGGGCCACCAGGTCCACCCCGACCGAGGTGATGCCGGCACCGTCCAGCGCCGCGCGCAGCAGCGTGTCGGTGTGGTTGGCCTGCAGCACGGGCTCGATCGCCACTTCGGCCACCTGCTCTGGCCGTCGCGGTTGCCACATGCGCCAGATCCGGGTCCGGCCATTGGGCTGCTTGAGCCGCAGGCATTCATGCGTGGCCAGGTCCTGTGGTTGTTCGGGCGTTCCGCGTCGCTCCAGGTAGCGGGGCGAGGCCACCAGGATGGCCTCGGACTCGATCACCTTGCGCGCCACGATGTCGGCGTCGAAGCTGTCGTCCGCGCCCAGCAAGGTGATGTCGAAATCCTCGATCGGCGGCTCCTTGAGCGACTGGACCTCGATTTCGAGCAGGATCTTGGGGTAGCGGCGGCGAAACTCTGCTAGCAGCGGCGCGATCACATAGCTGGCCAGCACCGGCGGGGTGTGCAGGCGCAGCAGCCCCGCCAGCTCGGTGGTGTGCGAGCTGGTCACGGCATGGGCCTCGTCGATGTCCTGCAGGATGTTGCGTACCCGGCTCAGATAGCCCTGCCCCGCCTCGGTCAGCGACAGGCGCCGGGTCGTGCGCTGCAGCAGGCGGGTGCCCAGGTGCTCCTCCAAGTCCGCCACCAGCCGGGTCACCACGGGGGCCGACATGTCCATGGCCCGGGCGGCGGCCGCGAAGCCGCCCTCATCCACCACGCGCTCGAACACGCGCATCGACAGCAAGCGGTCCATCTTGTCTCCTGTGCCGGACCCGGGTCCGACGTTGTTTCTTTATTAGGAATATTTCGGCAAGAAACCGTTGGTTATCCATTTTTCAGGAAATTCTACCGTTGATGCCAGCGGCACCATCCGGGCCGCGAGCGGGGCGCAAGACCGTGGCCGCAGCGGGCCGGAGATCTTATGCTGGAGCCTCGATCCCTCTTGGAGCTGGCATGACTTCCCACCATCAGATCTTCCCTGGCTCGCCTCGGCCGGGTGACGCGGCGGACCGCCATCGCCCACCTGTCAGCCGCATCGCCCTGCGGGCCGCCGAGCTGGGCGAGGGCCTGACGATACGGCGCGCCCTGCCCACCCGCCAGCGCCGCATGGTCGGGGCCTGGTGTTTTCTCGACCATGTCGGTCCGGTCCGGTTCGAGCGCGCCGAAGGCCTGCATGTCGGCGCCCACCCGCACACGGCGCTGCAGACCTTCACCTGGATGATCCAGGGCCAGCTCCTGCACCGCGACAGCCTGGGCAGCGAGCAGCTGATCCGTCCGGGTCAGGTCAACCTGATGAGCGCCGGCCGTGGCATCGTCCACACCGAGGATTCCCCGGCTGGCGAATCGGTCCTGCACGCGGCGCAGCTGTGGATTGCCTTGCCGCCCGGACAGGCCGACAGCGAGCCCTGGTTCGAGCATTACCCCGAATTGCCGACCTGGCAGCAAGACGGCATCGGCTGCACCTTGCTGGCCGGCGTCCATGCTGGTCACCGCGCGCCCACGCGCGTGCACACGCCCCTGCTGGGCATGGAGCTGGCCAGCACGCAGGCGGCCTCGACCACCCTGGAGCTGAATCCCGCGTTCGAATACGGCCTGCTGCCACTGGCAGGCGCGCTGCGCCTCGGCGTGGAATGTTTCCGGGACGATGAGTTCGCCTATCTCGGTCAGGGCCTGGACCGGCTGAAGCTCGAACTCGACGCGGGCAGCCGTGTCCTGCTGCTCGGTGGCGAGCCTTTCGCGCCGCCGGTCGTCATGTGGTGGAACTTCGTCGGCTTCGACCGGGACTACATCGTGCAGGCCCAGACCGACTGGGAGTCGGGCTCGCCCCGCTTCGGTCGGGTCGAGGGTGACGAGGGGCGGCGCCTCAACGCGCCGAAACTGCCCTGGCTCCAGCCCGCCGGCCAGCCATGAACGCAGCGGCCTTCAGGTCGCCGCCAACGCAACGGCGTTCCTGCCGGGTCGGTGGACAGAAGCCGAGGCTTGTCCCATGATGCAAGCGGCCGCGCACCATCCGCGCCCGCGGTCGCGCCGGCGCTGCTGCTTGCCTCTCTGCTGTCACTTCAGGAGAAACCCCATGTCCAAAGTCCTCGTGCTCTACTACTCGACCTACGGCCATATCGAGACCATGGCCCAGGCCGTGGCCGAAGGCGCTCGCGCCGCCGGCGCCCAGGTGGATGTCAAGCGCGTGCCGGAAACCGTGCCGGCCGAAATCGCCCAGTCGGCCCATTTCAAGCTGGATCAGGCGGCGCCGGTCGCGACCGTCGCCGAGCTCGAGGGCTATGACGCCATCATCGTCGGGGCCCCGACCCGCTACGGGCGCATGCCGTCGCAGCTGGCGGCCTTCCTCGACCAGACCGGTGGCCTCTGGGCCCGTGGCGCGCTCAACGGCAAGGTCGGCGGCGCCTTCACCTCCACCGCGACCCAGCATGGCGGTCAGGAGGTCACGCTGTTCTCGATCATCACCAACCTGATGCACTTTGGCATGGTCATCGTCGGTCTGCCCTACAGCTTTCAGGGCCAGACCACGCTGGACGAAATCGTCGGCTGCAGCCCCTACGGCGCCTCGACCATCGCTGGCGGCCAGGGGCAGCGTTCGCCGAGCGCGATCGAGCTCGACGGTGCCCGCTATCAGGGCCGGCTGATCGCCGAGACCGCCAACAAGCTGTTCGGCCAGTAAGCCGGACTCAGGGGGCCGCTGCATGGCCGCAGCCGGAACCCCCTGGCCGGTCCCGATCTCAGAGCCGTTCGAACACGGCGGCGATGCCCTGGCCGCCGCCGATGCACATCGTCACCAGCGCGTAACGGCCGCCGGTGCGCTGCAGCTCGTACAGCGCCTTGGTGGCGATCACCGCGCCCGAGGCACCGATCGGATGGCCGAGCGCGATCGCGCCGCCGTTGACGTTGGTCTTGCTCGGGTCGAGGCCCAGGCCGCGCGAGACCGCGATCGCCTGCGCCGCGAAGGCCTCGTTGCTCTCGATCACGTCGATCTGGTCCAGCGTCAGGCCGGCCTTCTTGAGCGCGAGCCGGGTGGCCGGGATCGGGCCCTCGCCCATCACATCGTTCGGCACGCCGGCCACCGCGTAGGAGGCGAGGCGGGCGATCGGCTGGTGGCCATGCGCGGCGGCAACCGCGGCGTCGGCCAGCACGAAGAAGGCAGCGCCGTCGTTGATGCCCGAGGCGTTGCCGGCTGTGACCGAACCGTCCTTCTTGAACGCCGGCTTCATCTTGCCGAGCGACTCGAGCGTGGTGGCGGGCTTCACATGCTCGTCGGTGTCGAACACGACGTCGCCCTTGCGCGTTTGCCGGACGATCGGCACGATCTGCGACTGGAAGCGGCCTTCTGCGATCGCGGCAGCGGCGCGCCGGTGCGACTCGACCGCCAGCGCATCCTGCTCCTCGCGCGTGATGCCCCATTTGCTGACCAGGTTCTCGGCCGTGATGCCCATGTGGCCGACGCCGAACGGATCGGTCAGGGTGGCGACCATGGTGTCGATCAGCTGGGTGTTGCCCATGCGGGCGCCGTTGCGCATCGCCGTCGACAGGTAGCCGCCACGGCTCATCACCTCGACGCCGCCGCCGATGCCGTAGTCGCAGTCCCCGAGCAGGATGTTCTGCGCCGTCGTCACGATGCCCTGCAGCCCCGACGAGCACAGGCGGTTGACCGACATCGCCACCGAGTCCATCGGCAGGCCGGCCTGGATCGAGGCGACGCGCGCCACGTAGGCAAAGCGGCTTTCGGTCGGAATCGTGTTGCCCACCGTCACGTAGTTGATCGCCAGCGGGTCGACGCCGGAGCGCTCGACCGCCGCCTTCATCACGCTGCCGGCCAGTTCCGCCGGTTCGATTTCCGCCAGGGCGCCGCCAAAAGTGCCAACCGCCGACCGCACCGCACTGAGCACCACCACGTCACGTTGATTCATGTCTGCCTCTTTTTGAAGAAATGCCCCGCGTCTGAATGCGCAAGGTGAGCCACATGCTATGCGCCGGGGATTGCCGGCGTCTTACAGATGCGGGCACCGGATGCCAGGCAGCGTCGGGAGATATGGCCCAGGCTTGGCGGGTGGCGTGTCATTTCGAGACTTTCGGGTGTTTGGCCTCTGCACCCGCACCCGCAGGTGCGGGCAGGCGGTCCATCATCATCTGCATCATCTGTTCCGTCATGGCCATGCGCCGCTCCATCTGCAGCTGCATGCCCATCATGTCGCCCATCGCCGATATCCCCTCGGCGCCTGCTGCAGCCGCACCGCGCATCTGACCGATCATGACCATGCCCGACCGCATCAGCTTCATCTGCTCCTCCATGAGCGCCGCACGTTTGGCCGGGGTCTTGGCGGCCTGTATCTTCCGGTGCATCGCCTCCATGGCCTGCAGCTGGCGATTGAACGCATCTGGGACGCGAGTCGGTATCGGTGCTGTCTGGATGGCGGCCGTGGCGGGGGCACTGCCTTCCGGGTGGAGGGCGGAATGGTCCTCTTCGACCTTGGGGGGCGGAGTCACGGCACAGCCGGAAACCAGCAGGGCAGCCATTAGCCCGGTGATGGTGTAAAAACGCATGATGTTCTCTTTGTTGAGTCAACTACAACCTGACGGCGCGCAAGCGGTGCCCCCTGCATGGCGGCAACGCTGATGCGGGAATCCGCATGATTTTCCTGGAATCTACCGGGGGTTGTTTTGAAGCGGGTGGCGCCAGAAGTCAATCAAAGATTGACCGATGAGCCATTTTCACCTTTCTACGCAGCTTGTCCTGGTACGACTTTAGGCTCATCCGTCAATGTCAACGTGGCGACTTCAGGTCAGCTGAAACTGGCCCGATAAGTGACCGGATCAAGCCTGCAGTGATGTTCGATCGCGCCCTGCATTTCGAACAACCGAGGTGCCTTGCGAAACTCGAACAGCCGGTAGAGGTGAAACTGGTCCTGGGCCGCGTTCGAGCGCTTCAGTTCGCGATTGGTGACAAAAAACGGGGTTTCACGGCCGAACGAGG
>JBDLVJ010000296.1:0-5057 GCA_039804875.1 Pseudomonadota bacterium
GCCGCAACACGACGGCGCTGTTCCTCTCGACGCTGTCGTTCAACGCCTTCGGCGACTCGTTCGGCTACTCGCCCAGCATCCGCCACTACTTCGGCTCGGGCCAGAACGCCGTGACGGGCGATACCGGCTGGAGCGATTCGGTCGCCTACGCCAGCCCGAACTGGAACGGCTGGCGCTTCGGTGCCGCCAGCGCTGCCAAGGAAGCCAATCCCAGCACCGCCAGCAACGGCGGCAACTGGAGCTTCAACCTGGCCTATGCCAGCGGACCGCTGGCCGCCGCCCTGGTGGTGCAGGACGTGGAAAAGGATGGCGCCGTCACCGTGGCCGACACCCACACCACCCAGCTCAACGCCTCCTACGACTTCGGAGTCGCCAAGTTGTTCGCCCAGTACGCGACGGTCGAGAACCGCAGCACCGGCATCGACAGCGACCTGAGCGGTCTGGGCGTGCGCGTGCCCGCCGGACCGGGAGCGCTGATCGCCCAGTGGGGCCAGAACTCGCCCGCCACCGGCGCCGAGCGCCACACCTACTCGGTCGGCTACCTCTACCCGTTGTCGAAACTGACCGAGCTCTACGCGACGGCCATGAAGGACGAGCTCGACGGCCAGCCCAGCGGCCATGGCTATTCGGCCGGCATGCGCCTGCGCTTCTGAACCGGGCCAGGGCCAGACCGCTTCCTGATCAAGCCCCCGCCAGCACCCGGTTGCGCCCCGCGTGCTTGGCACCGTAGAGACGCATGTCGGCCAGGCGAACGGCATCGTCCTCGCTCAGCTGCTCGGGGGTCGGCGTGGCCACGCCGATGCTCACCGTGATGCGGCCCGCCAGCGGGTCCGGCGTCTGTTCGACCCGCTGGCGCAGCTTCTCCGCCACCTGGCAGGCCTCGCCCATGTCGGTGGCGGGCAGCAACAGCAGGAATTCCTCGCCCCCCCAGCGTGCGAGGAAGTCGCTCTCGCGCAGGACGGCGCGCAACAGCCGGGCCACGCCCTGCAACACCTTGTCGCCAGCCTCGTGGCCCAGGCTGTCGTTGACACGCTTGAAATGGTCGATGTCCAGCAGCAGCACGGCATAGGGGTGGCGCGAACGCTTCATCAACAGGAACTCGCCGCGCAGCCGCTCGTTGGCCGCCATCCGGTTGGCCAGACCGGTCAACGCATCGTGACGGGCCTGGTGATGCAATTCCTGGTTGGCCCGCGCGAGTGCCGCCGTACGCGCCTCGACCTTGGACTCCAGCTCGGCATTGAGTCGCAGCACATGCTGCTCCATCGCCAGCCGCTCGCTGATGTCGAGCAGGACGCAATGGGTGCGCAGGAAGCGCCCCTGCGCGTCGCGCTGGATTCGTCACGTGAACAGCACGTCGATCAGCCGGCCATCCCGACGCCGCAGCATGATCTCGCCATCGACGTTGTGATTGGCCTTGAACTGGTCGTAGGCGGAATCGAACTGGTCACGGTGCTCATCGCTCCAGAACTGGACGAAATCCAGTCCCAGCATGGCGTGCGGCGACTCGAAACCGAGCAGATCGGCCATCTTCTGGTTCGCGTCGAGCCAGCAGCCCGCGATGTCGAGCGACTGATAGGCCACCGGCAGGTGGATGAACAGGTCGCGAAAGCGCTGCTCGCTGTCACGCAACTGAGACTCGGTCAGCTTGCGATCGACGCGCTGGATCGCCAGCAGCCGGGCATAGGCGGCGCGACGGCGCTGGTAGATCAGCAGGCTGATCACGGCCACGCCGGCGATGGCGCCGAACAGCACCGACCTGACCACCAGCTCCTTGCGCCAGGGCGCCAGAATGGCCGCTTGCTGCCGGCTGACCGAGACCACCAGGGACTTGTCGGCCGGACTCGAAGTCGGACGGATCGCGCGGAAGGCCACCAGCAGCTCCTGGCCCGTGGCCGGCGTGATGCCCTCGATCAGGCTGCTGTCGCGCCCGAGCCCGGCATGCTGCCAGTACAGGGCCTCGGGCTTGGCGCGCAGATCCTGCCCCGTCACCCCTTCCGGGTCGGGCACCCGGAACACGACCTGGCCGTCCTGGTGGATCAGCGCGCTGCTCATGTCCGGGGCGTAACGCACCGAGTCAAGCAAGACCGAGAAATACGCCGGGTCGAGGATGGCCAGCACATAGCCATCGAACCGGCCCTGCCGGTCGAGCAGCACCCGGCCCACGCTCATCACATGGACCTTGAGCGGAGAAACGAAGGGCGCCGAGACATACAGCCGCGTGGGGTCCAGGCCCTGGCTGATGGTCTGATAGCGGTCGCTGCGGCGAAAGTCACGCCCGATCAGCTCGGGGCGGTTGCTGGCGACCGAGCGGCCGGCGGCATTGACCACCACCAGGCTGCGAACCCCGATCTGGGCCACGACCATGGCTTGCAGGCGGCGATTCAACAGCTCGGCGTCATGGTGCTCGATTTGCTGTGACAGCAGCCAGGGCAGTTCATCGCGAATCGCATTCAGGGCGTCGCTGGTGCTTTGCAGGCGCCGGCTCAGGTTGAGCTCGATCATCCTGGCCACCCGCTGGATGTGTTCGCGCTCGTGGGCATGGGCGGTCCGATACTCGGCATAGAGATCGATGCCCAGAGCCCCGGCAAGCCCGAGCAGCAGCAGAAGCAATCCGATCCACAGGACGCGGTCACTCGGGTAGGACGGACTCGATTCACTCATTTTTCACCGGCGGGCACGAGACAAAAATTCTTTATTTATATCACTTTGAAGATAGTATATCAAATGCCATCAGTCACCAATCTCACTCGTTGTCCAGCGGCAAAGCCACGACTCGGAACCGCGCATCATGAGACAACGGCCTGTCAGCGGCGCAATTGCGCCATATGATGCAAGGGCTCACCGGATTTGCCACGCCTGCACCCAAAAGATGAAAAAGATATCAACATCGTTAACGAGCGCCAGCCTGGCCCTCGCAAGCGCCCTGGCGCTCAGCGCCTGCGGCGACCCCAGTCCCTCGGCCCAGCCTGGCGGCGCGGCCAGTCCGGGCGCCAAGCCCGCGGCGGCAGCTCCGGCGGTGCCGGTCAGCACCGTGGTGGCGACCAGGCGCACGCTGACGCTCTCGCTGGTTGCCACCGGCAGCGCCGTGCCGGTGTCGGCGATCGAGGTCAAGCCGCAGCTCAGCGGCGTGATCAGCCAGGTCCACGTGCGCGAGGGCCAGACCGTGCGCGCCGGCGAACGGCTGTTCACGCTCGACACCCGCGGCGACGAGGCCAACGTCGCCAAGCTGCGCGCCCAGATCGCCAAGGACCAGGTGCTGCTGGCCGACGCCCAGCGCCAGCTCGCGCGCTCGCGCGAGCTGCTGGCCAGGAACTTCATCGCGCAAGGCGCGGTTGACAGCAGCCAGACCGCGGTCGATTCCCAGCTGGCCAACCTGCAGGCCGACCAGGCCAGCCTGGCCGCCGCGCAGGTGCCGTTGTCCTACGGCCAGATCCGCGCCGCCAGCGCCGGGCGCGTCGGCCTGGTGCCGGTGTTCGCCGGCAGCGCGGTGCAGGCCAACGTCACGACCCTGGCCACCATCACCCGGCTCGATCCGATCGATGTCGCCTTCAGCCTGCCGCAGTCGGCGCTGCCCGACCTGCTGGCCCTGCTCCAGGGCGGCCAGGACCGGGTCGAGGCCCGCCTGCCCGAACAGGCCCAGGCGCTCACGGGCAAGCTGCAGTTCGTCGACAGCGTGGTCGACGCCGCCTCGGGCACGGTCAAGGTCAAGGCACGCTTCGAGAACCGCGAGTCCCGGCTCTGGCCCGGCGCCTTCGTCAAGGTCGCGCTGCGAACGCGCGAGCTCAAGGACGCGATCGTGATACCGCTGCCGGCCGTGATCCAGAGCGCGCGCGGCCCCGTCGTCTATGTCGCGCGGGACGGCAAGGCGGTGCAAAAGCCGGTCCGGCTGCTCGCGACGGAGGGCGACGACGCCGCCGTGTCGGGACTCGACGCGGGCGACAAGGTCGTCGTGGACGGGCGCCAGAACCTGCGCCCGGACGTGCCGATCACCGAGCGCCAGCCGGCAGGCGAGCAGGCGGGCCAGGGCGGCAAGAACGGCAAGCCCGAGGCCAAGGCGGGTCCGGGCGCTCAAGGCAGCCAGGGTGACAAGGCCGCGCCATGAACCTGTCCGAACTCTTCATCCGCCGGCCCGTCATGACGGTGCTGCTGAACCTGGCCATCGTGCTGGCCGGCGTCATCGGCTACCGTTCGATCCCGGTCGCCGCGCTGCCGAGCTACGACACGCCGGTGATCAACGTCTCGGCCTCGCTGCCGGGCGCCAGCCCCGAGACCATGGCGTCCTCGGTCGCGCTGCCACTGGAAAAGCAGTTCCAGACCATCCCGGGCCTGGCTCAGATCAGCTCGACCAGCACGCTGGGCAACACCTCGCTGACACTCGAGTTCGTCGAGGGCCGCGCCCTTGACGGCGCCGCGCTCGACGTGCAGGCCGCGCTGTTGCGCGCGCAGCGCTCGCTGCCGCAGGACATGAGCAGCCCGCCGTCCTACCGCAAGGTCAACCCGGCCGATGCGCCGGTGCTGCTGGTCGCGCTGACCTCGCCCTCGCTGGCGCCGGCCGAACTGCACGACTACGCCGAGCACCTGATCTCGCCCACGCTCTCGACCCTGGCCGGCGTGGCACAGGTCAACATCTTCGGCGCCAAGCGCTACGCGGTGCGGGTGCGGGTGCGCCCGGAGGCGCTGTCCGCGCGCAACATCGGCATCGACGAGGTGGCGTCGGCGCTGCGCGCCGCCAACGTCAATACCCCGGTCGGCACGCTCGAGGGCCCGCGCCAGACCCTGACGCTGCAGGCCAACCGGCAGCTCGGCAACGCGGCCGAATTCGCCAACCTGATCGTGCTGAACCGCCCGGCCGGTCCGGTGCGGCTGCGCGATGTCGCCACGGTCGAGGACAGCGTCGAGACCCTGAAGTCCTACGGCAACCTCGACGGCGAGCCCTCGATCACGCTCGCGATCCAGCGCCAGCCGGGCGCCAACACGGTGCGCGTGGTCGATTCGGTCAAGGCCGCGCTGGCCCAGCTGCGCGAGCAGCTGCCCGACTCGGTCCAGCTGACCCAGGT
>JBDLVJ010000297.1:0-5134 GCA_039804875.1 Pseudomonadota bacterium
GGTGTAGAGCGCGACCGCCAGCATCATGACCAGCACCAGCGGGCGCATCGCTTCGCGCGGCAGCCAGGCCGTGACGGCGGCGCCCAGCCAGGCGCCCAGCAGCGCCGCCAGCGTGGCCGGCAGCACCACGGACCAGGGAATCGAAACGGTGCGGGCATAGCGCCAGAGCGACGACGCGGTGCCCGCCAGGCTCGACAGTTTGTTGGTGCCGAACAGGGTCGGGATCGCGGTCTGGGGAAACTGCGACAGCAGCACCGGGATCTGGATCAGGCCGCCGCCGCCGACCACCGCGTCCACCATGCCGGCAAAGAAGGCGGCCGGCGCGAGCAAAAACCAGTTGAATTCCATCATGAGACTTGAGTGAGGGGCGGAGGAGCCGGGCCGCCCAGGGCAGCCAGCAGGGTCACCGATTGGAACCGAATCGATCTCGGGCCTGTTCAAAGCGCCGGCGAGGCGCGACCCGGAAATTTTCCTTGGCCCAGGGCATCGCGGTGCTTCGTTCAAAAGTCTGGCGTCCGTATTCATGATAATTTGGCTCATGAAACCAGATCGATTCCGCTGCGACGGGCGTCAGCGCGACTGGCCCGCGTTGATTAGGGGCCTGCCCTGGCTGGCCCTGGCTGGCGTCGCCCAGGCCCAGGAGCTGACCGAGGCCGATTACCTGTCCGAGGTTCCGATCGTGCTGACCGCCAGTCGTCTGAGCCAGTCGCTGCATGACGTGCCGGGCTCCATGACCGTGATCGACCGCGACCAGATCCGGCGCTGGGGTGCGCGCGACGTAACCGAGCTGTTGCGCCTGGTGCCAGGCTATCTGATCGGCGGCGTCAACGGCGCCAACCCGGTCGCGGCCTATCACGTGCCGCAGGACGAATTCGGCATCCGCAATCTGGTGCTGGTCGATGGCCGCTCGGTCTACTCCTCGTCCTTTCTGGGCGACACCCACTACGGCATGATGGCGGTCTCGCCCGACGACATCGAGCGCATCGAAGTCATGCGTGGCGCCAACTCGGCGGCCTATGGCGCCAATGCGATGTTCGGTGTCATCAACATCATCACCCGCCATACCTTGGACACGCAGGGCAGCGAGGTGAGCGTGAACACGGGCGCGGGCGGCGTGCGTGATTTTCGCGTGAGCCATGGCTGGGGCGGGGAGCACGGGTCCTATCGTCTCTCGGCCAGTTCCAAGTCCGATCAGGGCTATGCCAATGCCTTCGACGAGCGGCGGTTGCAGCTGCTGGACTGGCGCGCCGATATCCGGCCCAGTGGCGACGACGACCTCATGTTGAGGGCCGGCGCCAGCGATCTCCTGGGGGGCCGTGGCATCGTCGGCAACGCGGGCGACCCCGCGCGCACCCTGCAGCGGCGCGAGTGGTTCTTGCAGGGCCGCTGGCAGCGCCAGCTGTCGGCCGACGCGCAGTGGCAGCTCAGCGCCGATCTGTCGGACGAACGGATCGCCGACTTTTCGATCGTGCCCTGCGCCTTCCTGCGCAGCGGGCGCCCGGTGACGGACAGCTGCATGCTGGACTACCGTGCCAGGGGTCAGCGGGCCAATCTTGAATTCCAGCACTCGGACAGTCTGAGCGCCGATCTGCGCGCGGTCTGGGGCCTGGGCTGGAAGCAGGAGCAGGCCCAGGCCTTGCCCTACTACAACACCTCCGACCGCGTGGGCTACGACGAGGCGCGCGCCTTCGGCCACCTCGAATGGCGTCCGACCGAGGGCTGGACCGTCAACGCCGGTGTTTTTGCCGGCCAGCACAGCCGGGTCGGCCGCTATCTCGCGCCGCGCCTGATGCTCAACCATCACTTCACCCCCGATCAGACCCTGCGTTTTGGTGTCAACCGGTCGGTGCGCACCAACAGCCTGCTCGAGCTCGCGGGCGACATGCATTACTACACGACCTCGGGCGAGCTGGCCGGGCGTGGCTATCTGGGGGGCGGTGACATCCGGCCCGAGGAGCTGCTGAGTCAGGAGGTCTCCTATCTCGGCAGCTTCAGACCCTGGCATCTGACGGTCGACCTGCGGGCTTACCGCGAGCGCATCAGCGACTGGGTCAGCGTGATCAGCAACATGACGTATCTGCTGAACAAGGGCGCTCCCGACATTCCCAGGCAGCTGCTCGACAACCTGGGCTCCTTCGCCGTGCGCGGCCTCGAGTACCAGTTGAGCTGGTCGCCCGATGCCGGGATCCGGCTGCAATGGCAGCAGAACTTCAGCCAGCTCGAATGGTCCGATCCGACCCGCAACACCAACTGGCCGCCGCCACGCGCCAGCACGATGACCTGGTTGCAGTCCCTGCCGTCCGGGATCGATCTCGCGCTGATGTGGCATGAGCGCGCAGCCATGAGCTGGGGTGGCGAGCCGCAAACGCTGCCGAGCGCCAGGCGGCTCGACCTGCGTCTGGCCCATCCCTGGCGGCTGGAGAGCGGCAGCAAGGCCGAGGTCGCGCTCACGCTGCAGTCATTGAATGGCGACCAGACCGAGTCCCGTCTGGCCGGGGGCTACCAGTTCCAGCGCCGTGCCTTCCTGACCCTCAGGCTGGAGCATTAACTGGACCGCGCGCGTCGCCATGGCCTGCAGGCGCTGCTCGGCGGCGTCGTCGGCCTCACGCTGTCCGCTCATCCGGCCCAGGCGGCGGAGGCCGAGGTCTGGGTGGTCCTGTCCGAGAGCGGCGGCGCCTATGCCGAGGCGGTCCTGGCCTTGCAGGAGGCCTGGACGCGCGATTTCCGGCTGGCGCTGAACTGGCGCGTCGCGACCTGGTCCGAGTTGCCGCTGGAGCCGGACATCTTGCCCCAGCTGACCGTGACCCTGGGTGCTCGCGCCTGCCTCGAGGCCGTCGAGCTGGCGCTGGCCCATCCGGCGCTGGCGCGCGTGCCCCTGCTGGCGACCTTGCTGCCGCAGGCCAGCTACCCGGCGCAGGCGGCCAAGGCCCTCGCGCGCCCTTCGTCGGCCTTGTTTCTTGACCAGCCCCCCGAGCGCATGGCCCGGCTGCTGCGGCTGGCCCTGCCCGAGCACAGGCGCGTCGGCGTGCTGTTCGGGCCCGACTCCCTGGCGGCCAGACCGGTGCTGTCGCGTGCCCTGGCCGGGCGTGGCCTGACCTTGGTGGAGCAGACGATCCTGAACGGAGACAAAGGGGTTTACCCTGCCTTGCGCACCCTGTTCGAAGAGTCCGAACTGCTGCTGGCCATGCCCGACAAGCTGGTCTACTCCCCGCAGAACATGCCCAACATCCTGTTGGCCGCCTATCGTCAGCGCATCCCCCTGGTCAGCTACTCGGCCGCTCATGTCCGTGCCGGGGCCTTGCTGGCGCTGCATACCGCGCCGGCCGACACGGGGACGCAGATCGCGCAGGCCGTCCACCAATGGCTGAGTAGCCGCAAGCTGCCCGCCCCCGCACTGGCGGATGCCTGTTCGGTCGCCATCAACGAGCAGGTCGCTCGTTCGCTCGGCCTGTCATTGCCTGCCCCGGCCGCGCTCGCGCTCGCACTCAAGTCGCGGGGAGTCAACGCATGACCCTTTTGTTCGGAATTCGCATGCGGCTCTTCCTGGCCGCCGCATTGCCCGCCATTCTGGCCATCTCGGTGTTGCTGCAGGGTTTCCTGACCCGGCATGAGCGGATTCTGACCGAGACCCTGAACCAACATGCCCAGGGCATGGCGCGACAGGCGGCCAACGCGGCCGAGTTCGCGCTCTTCACGGGCAACCAGTCCGCCTTGCAGCGGCTGGCGGATGGCGCCCGCGCCTCGGACCCGCACGCGGCGGTCGTGTCGTTCTGGACCCCGCTGGGGGAGCTGATTGCCGCATCCGGCCAGCTGACCTATGGTCAGCGCTTGCCTGTGCTGGACCCGGGTCGGCCCCAGATCGTCAACGGCCGCCTGCTGACCCGGGTACCGATCTGGTCGGCCGAATTGACCGAGCCCGACCTGTTCAGCACCGCCACGCTACCCATGGTGTCCGCCGCGGATGGACGACAACTGCTGGGCCATGTGCTGGTCGAGCTTGAACTTGCCGTCCTGCAGCGCCAGCGAGGCGAATTGCTGGCCTGGGCCCTGGTCGCCACCGGCAGCGGGCTGCTGTTCGCCGGCCTGTTGTCGGCCCTGATCGCCGCGAGCGTGACCCAGCCGCTGGGCCGCATCCGCGTGGTCGTGTCCCAGCTCAGCCGTGGCGTGCTCGGCGCGCGTGTCGACGCCCGCCGCGCCGGCGTGCTGCGTCCGCTGTCCGAGGGCATCAACACCATGGCCGCTGGCCTGGCCTCGAACGAGGCCATGCTGCGCGAGCGGGTCGAGCAGGCGACCGAGGAGCTGCGTCAGCAAAAGGAGCAGGCCGAGCACAAGGCGCGCACCGATGCCCTGACCGGCCTGCCCAACCGGCGCGCCTTCACCGAGCTGGCCAAGGTCGAGATCGAGCGCGCCCTGCGCTTTGGCCAGCCGCTGTCGCTGATCGCGATCGATCTCGATCATTTCAAGCTGGTCAACGACGGCCATGGCCATGCGATCGGCGATGCCGTGCTGGTCGATTTCGCCACCCGGGCCCAGGCCCAGCTGCGTGTCATCGATCAGCTGTCACGCCTGGGAGGCGAGGAGTTCGTGGCCCTGCTGCCGGGCACCGACGCCAAGGGGGCGTGCCAGGTCGCCGAGCGCATCCGGCGCCTGCTGGATCAACGCGCGATGTCCATTCCCGGCGGCACCCTGCGCTATACCTCGAGCTTCGGCGTCGCCGAGCTTGAACCGCAGCATCCGGGACTCGAGCGCTGGCTGGCGCGCGCCGATGACGCGCTTTACGCCGCCAAGGGCAACGGACGCAACCGGGTCGAGCTGGCGTCGGGCGACCCGATCGAGCTGGAGCGCCAGACCTGATTCAGGCCAGTCGGGCCTGGTGACGCGCGATCTGGGCCCGTACCTGGGCCGGCGCGGTGCCGCCGACGGTGTCGCGCGCGTTCAGGCTGCCGCGCAGGCTCAGGCAGTCGAACACGTCCTTCTCGATCGAGGCGTGAAAGCCCTGCAGCACGGCCAGCGGCAGCTCGGACAGATCCACGCCATGGGCGGTCGCGGCCTTGACCGCGTGCGCCACCGTCTCGTGCGCGTCGCGGAACGGCACGCCCTTCTTGACCAGGTAGTCGGCCAGGTCGGTCGCGGT
>JBDLVJ010000298.1:0-2613 GCA_039804875.1 Pseudomonadota bacterium
AAGCTCGGGCTCGATCCACATCGCTGATCGCGACGTCACCAACCTGCCGAGCAAGGACCGCGACATCGCCATGGTGTTCCAGAGCTATGCGCTCTACCCGAACATGAGCGTGGCGCAGAACATCGCCTTCGGCCTCGAGATCCGCAAGGTGCCCAAGCCCGAGCGCGAGGCGGCCGTGCAGCGCGTGGCGCAGATGCTGCAGATCGGCCATCTGCTCGACCGCAAGCCGGGCCAGCTTTCGGGCGGCCAGCGCCAGCGCGTCGCGATGGGCCGGGCCCTGGCGCGCGACCCCAAGCTGTTCCTGTTCGACGAGCCGCTGTCCAACCTCGACGCCAAGCTGCGCGTCGAGATGCGCGCCGAGATCAAGCAGCTGCACCAGCGCACCCGCACCACCACGGTCTACGTCACCCACGACCAGGTCGAGGCCATGACGCTGGGCGACCGGATCGCGGTCATGAAAGACGGCCTGGTGCAGCAGTTCGGCAGCCCGGCCGACATCTACCGCCGCCCGGCCAACCGCTTCGTGGCCGAGTTCATCGGCTCGCCGGCGATGAACATGCTCGACGCCCTGCACCACGACGAGCAGCTGCTCGCGCACGGCAGCGCGCTGGAGCTGAGCCCGCGCCAGCGCGCGGCGCTGTCGATCCACGCCCGGGATGAGCTGGTCTACGGCCTGCGCCCGGAGGACATCCGCCTGAGCGACCAGGGCCTGGCCGGCACGCTGACCATGATCGAGCCGACCGGCCCGGAAACCTACGCCACGGTCGACACTGCGGTCGGCTCGCTGACCGCGCGCATCCCGGGCCTGCTGGCGGCCCAAGTCGGCGACAGCGTCCACCTGCAATGGTCGGCCGAGGACGCGCACCTGTTCGACCGCGCCAGCGGCGACCGGGTCGCGGGCACCTGAGCCCAGGCGGGGCCTCCGGGTCCCGCCAGCGCCGGACCGAGCGCGTTACGAATCGCCCCGCCCGCGCCACCGGCACCGGCTTGGGCGACACTGGGCGGCCACTTTCCTCTCTCACCGAAAGACCCGCCATGTATTCAGCCAGCCCTTCACGCTACGACACCATGAGCTACCGCCGCTGCGGCCGCAGCGGCCTGCAGCTGCCGGCCCTCACGCTCGGCCTGTGGCACAACTTCGGCGACAGCACCCCGTTCGAGACCCAGCGCGCGATGCTGCGCACGGCCTTCGACCTCGGCATCACCCATTTCGACCTGGCCAACAACTACGGCCCGCCCTATGGCAGCGCCGAGATTCACTTCGGCGAACACCTGCGGCGCGACTTCAAGCCCTACCGCGACGAACTGCTGATCTCGACCAAGGCCGGCTGGGACATGTGGCCCGGCCCCTACGGCCAGGGTGGCGGCTCGCGCAAGTACGTGCTCGCCAGCCTGGACCAGAGCCTGCGGCGCATGGGGCTGGACTATGTCGACATCTTCTACTCGCACCGCTTCTACCCCGACACCCCGATGGAGGAAACCTGCGGCGCGCTGGCCAGCGCGGTGCAGCAGGGCAAGGCGCTCTATGTCGGCATATCCAGTTACTCGGCCGGCAAGACGCGCGAGGCCGCCGCGCTGCTGCGCGCCATGGGCGTGCCGCTGCTGATCCACCAGCCCTCGTACAGCCTGATGAACCGCTGGGTCGAGGAGGATCTGCTCGACACCCTCGGCGAGCTGGGCACCGGCTGCATCGCCTTCAGCCCGCTGGCGCAGGGCCTGCTGACCAGCAAGTACCTCGACGGCGTGCCGCAGGACGCGCGGCCAGAGCCTGGCCCAGATGGCGGTGGCCTGGGTGCTGCGCCACCCCGAGATGACCTCGGCCCTGATCGGCGCCAGCCGCCCGGAGCAGATCACGGAGCTGGCCGGCGCGCTGCAGAACCTGCAGTTCAGCGCCGAGGAACTGGCCGCGATCGACCAGCACGCGGTCGAGGGCGGCATCAACCTCTGGCAGCGGCCCTCGACCGACCTGCGGCCCTGAGGGATGACGGGCCGGAGGGGGCCATCACATCCCTGGCCAGGTCGGCCGGCTGTTCAGACGCGGGCCGCGTGCTGGTATTCGTGGCGGTCAGCGGCGGCGTAGAGTTCCTGCGCCAGATCCGGGTCGGTCTTGAGCAGATCGTCGGCCATGGCGCGCACGCGCTCGGCTTCCTGGAACGCCGTCAACACCGGCGCGGTCGCGACGGCGGCCGGCGCGCGTCGGCTGGCGAACAACCGGGCAGCCAGGCGCTGGCAGTCAGCCAGGAAGGATGCCTTGCGGACCCGGACCGGGGCGGTGGCGAACGGGATCAGGGGAATGAAAACGGCGCTGCTCATGGCGATACTCCTGCAAAGCGATGATTGAATCTTGTGCAGTGCAGTATAGGGTAAACCCTTATTCCAGTAAAGTGCCGGGGCATTTTTCCTTCAGGTGCTGCCGCGGTGCTCGGTAGCGGACCCGGAATTCGCCGGGAGTCATGCGCTTGACGGCGAGAAACTGCCGGTTGAAATGCGCAATGCTGCCAAAGCCCGCCTCCTCGGCCACGAGGCGGATCGGCTGCTCGGTGCTGATCAGCAGTTGACAGGCCGTCCCCAGGCGCAACTGGGTCAGATAGTCCAGCACCGTCATGCCCGTGT
>JBDLVJ010000299.1:0-5787 GCA_039804875.1 Pseudomonadota bacterium
AACCTCAGCGGCCATCTGCTAGCGGTCGGCCAGGCCTGTCTCGAGCTGGCGCAGGCGCCTCATGACGCCAGCGCGGCACAGCGCGCGCTGCTGGCCTCGCGGCAAAGGCTGCTCCCGTTGCTGGGGTACTGGCCGCAACCGGCCGCTGACAAGGCGCTGGCGCAGCTGCTGGCCCGGCCCGATCCGCTGCCGCATGGCCAGAGCCCCGGATTCGGACTCTTGCTGCAGGCCGCCAGCGACGAATTGGCCGCTTGGCGGCCCGACGCGACCGAGCCGTTGTCCCTGGATACGACTCTCAAGCCGGAGCCGCGTGACCAGCTCTCTTGGCTGCTGTCGGACCATCTCGCGACGTTGCGCTCGGCCTGGCTCGACGCCCAGGCCCTGGCCAGCGGCGAGACCTCGGGCGCCACGCGGCGCCTGCTGTCACTGGCGCATGAATTCGGCCTGCTGGCCTGGCAAGCCGACTTCACCTTTCTCTATCACCCCAAGCGCCATCTGTTGCACATCGGTTACCGGCTGGCCGAGCAGCAGCTCGACGCCGGTCTCTATGACCTGCTGGCCTCGGAGTCGCGTCTGACCAGCCTGCTGGCCATCGCCAAGGGCGACGTGCCGGTCAGGCACTGGTCCGCGCTCGGTCGTCCCTTCTACGCCAATGGCGCCCAGGCCGGCCTGCGTTCCTGGTCGGGTTCGATGTTCGAGTACCTGATGCCGGGGCTGGTGCTGGCCGAACCGTCTGGCAGCGCCTTGCACGAGGCCTGCGCCTCGGCGCTGCGCGAGCAGATCGCTTTTGGCGCTGAGCGCGGCCTGCCTTGGGGCATCTCTGAATCGGCCCATGCCGGGCAGGACCACACCCTGGCCTATCAGTACGCGCCGCAAGGTGTGCCGAGCCTGGCGCTGCGCCGCACGCCGGCCGAGGAGCTGGTGATCGCCCCCTATGCGACCGCGCTGGCCGCGCAGCATCTGCCCCACCTGGCCGTCGCCAATTTCGCCGCGCTGGAGCAACTGGTCGGGCGCTCGCGCTATGGCTTCATCGAGGCGCTGGACTTCTCGCCAGCGCGCCAGTCCGGCCGGCAGAGGTGCCAGCCGGTACACACCTTCATGGCGCATCACCAGGGCATGAGCCTTGTCGCGCTGGCCAACCTGCTGCTCGACGCGCCGGCCCGGCGCTGGGGCATGGCCAATGCACACATCGAGGCGGTCGCGTCGCTGCTGCACGAGCGCGCTCCGCGCGAACTGCCCGCGGGTCACGCCCATATGCCCGTGCTGCCACCGCAGCCATTGTCGCGCCCGGTGTCACGGCTGCTGCGCGAGCTGGTCCCGGGCCAGGCAGCCGTGGAGTCCACTCATCTGCTCTCGAACGGGCACTATCACGTGACCCTGCGCTCCAATGGCGCTGGCTGGAGCCGCTGGGGCCAGGCCGCCCTCACGCGTTGGCGCGATGACGCGCTGCGCGATGCCCATGGTCATTTCTTCTACCTGCGCCGGCTCGAACCCACCCGGGATGGCGCAGTCAGCCGGCCGGTCTCGATCACCCAGCACCCCGCACCCGATCCGGCCGCCCGGTACAAGAGCACCTACCATGCCGACCGGATCTGTTTTGATGCCAGCTGGACGGATCTGGTCGCCCATCTGACGGTCTGGGTCAGCCCGGAGGACGACATCGAGTTCCGCGAGGTCGAGTTGCGCAACCTGGGCGACAGCCCGCTCGAGCTCGAACTGATGTCGGCGTTCGAGCTCGCGCTGACCGATCCGCGCGCCGATGAAGCCCATCCGGCCTTTACCAGCCTGTTCGTGCGCGCCCAGTGGCAGCCGCAGCACCAGGCGCTGCTGTTTGAACGCCGGCCGCGCCTGCCCACCGAGCCGGCCTTGAGCGTCGCGCATTTCCTGGTCGGCAGCGGCACGCCGGTGGAGGAGCTGCGCGTTCTGGCCGACCGGCAACGCTGGCGCGGTCGCCAGCAGGCGGCCAGCCAGCCGCAGGCCGATTTTCCGCCCTGGCCCAAGGCAGTGGCCGATGCCGGGGCGCCCCCGCACCAGGCGTCCTCTCCCCTTGAGCTGGAAACCGGCCTCGATCCGGTCTGCGCCATGTCGCTGCGCCTGCGCATCGAGCCTCATGCCAAGACCAGGCTGACCTTCGCCACGGCGGCCTCCGATCACGCCGCGACCTTGCAGGCCGTGATCGACAAATACCGGCAGCACAGCCATGTGCAGCGTGCCTCGCTGATGTCGGCCACGCTCAGCCGCATTCGTCTCGATGCCCTCGGCATCACGGCCGACAACTTCGCGTTGATCCAGACCCTGACCACGGCCGTGGTGCTGAGCCTGACACGCCCGCAGGAGCTCGCGCAAAGACCACAGGCATCGCCCTTGTCGCCAGCGGGCGGCGGTCGCAGCGCCTCTGGACCTGGGGTGGTCTGGCCTGCGACCTGGTGGTGATCAGCGCCGAGCCCGTCTCCTACCAGATGACCTTGCACCGCGACATCGCCACGCTGCGTGAACGCTACGAGGCCCATGTCTCCCCCCTCTCGACCCCCGGGGGTCCCATCAATACCGGTTTTCACGTGTTGCGCGTCGACGAACTCGGCAGTGCTGAAATCAGCACGCTCAATCGCCTGGCGCGTCTGGTCTTCCATGCCGATGGTCGTCCGCTGCAGCAGCATCTGCGGGAATGGATGGCGCGGCACGAACAGGACTGCGCTGACCGGCGTCAGGCCTCGGTTGCCGCGCTGACGGTGGCCGTCCAGCCAGTTTTGTCATCCGAGCCGAACGGGACATTCGATCCGCAGACGGCTGCGTTCAGCTTCGAGACCGGGCCCGCGCGACGCCCGGCCCGGCCCTGGGTCAATGTGCTGGCCAATCCGGCCTTTGGCGCCCTGTTGTCGGAGGCCGGCGGCGGCTACAGCTGGGCCGTCAACAGCCGCTTGAACCAGCTCACCGCCTGGTCCAACGACCCGGTGGCCGATCCGTCCTCGGAATGGTTCCTGCTGCAGGACTTGAGCTGCCGCGAGGTCTGGAGCGTGACACCTTCTGCCTGGGGCGGCGGCGGCTCCGGCCTTCATCATGTCTCGCATGCGCCCGGCCAGAGCGTGATCCGCCATCGCCGGGGTGACCTGGAGATGACGGCATCCTGGTGCGTCGATCCCCAGACCTCGGTCAAGCAGGTCAGCCTGCATCTCGTCAATCAGGGGCCCCGTGTCTTGCATCTGCGAGTGATGGCGCTGGCCGAGTGGATGATGGGCGCGAGCCGGGTCGATCGCAACACGGTGCATACCGCGCTGCACCGTCAGCGGCTGTCCGGCGCGCCAGCCATGGAGCGCACGCATCAGACCGAGCCAGCGGCCACGCTCACGGCCTTGCTGGCTACGCAAACCGAACATGCCGGTGGTTTCGGCCAGGGCACGGCCTTCCTGGCGACCCTGCATTCGGAGTCCGAGACCACGGACTGGACCTGCGACCGGCGCGAGTTCTTCGATACGGGCGGCGGCTTGTGTTGGCCCGACCCGCTGGGTCGGCGCCAGGGCGCCGGACTCGATCCCTGTGCCGCGTTGACCACGCCCGTGCTGCTGTCCCCGGGTCAGGCGCTGGAACGGGTATTCCTGCTCGGCTATGCCCCGGACCCGGAGGCGGCCCGGCAACTGGCCGTTGCGGCGGCGCTCAAGCCGGTCCGACAGCGTCAGCACGAGGCGCGCGCCAGCTGGGACTCCCTGCTGGGGGCGGTCCAGGTCAACACACCCGACCCCCTGTTTGATGTGATGGTCAACCGCTGGCTGCTCTATCAGACCGTGGCCTGTCGCCTGTGGGCCAAGGCGGCTTTCTACCAGGCCGGCGGGGCCACCGGTTTTCGCGATCAGTTGCAGGACGCGATGGCGTTGGCCTGGGCCGCCCCGGATCTGCTGCGTCAGCAGATCCTGCTCAGCGCCTCGCGCCAGTTCATCGAGGGCGATGTGCAGCATTGGTGGCATGCCCCAAACGGGGCAGGGGTGCGCACGCACATCTCTGACGATCTGCTCTGGCTGCCGCATGCCTGTCTGCATTACCTGCGCGCCACCGACGACCTGAATTTGCTCGATCAGAATCTGCCCTTCCTCGAAGGTCCGGCGATTCCTGAGCAGGCGGAAGACTGGTATGGCGTACCGACCGTCAGTGCCCAGCAGGCGTCGGTCTATGAGCATTGCGCGCTCACGCTGGACCGCAGCTTGCGGGTGGGTGCCCATGGCCTGCCCCTGATGGGCAGTGGCGACTGGAATGACGGCATGAACCGCGTCGCTCACGAGGGCCGTGGCGAGTCGGTCTGGCTGGGCTGGTTCCTGTGCCAGCTGGTGGCCGATTTCGCGCCATTGGCGCGCGCGCGCGGCGATCAGGACCGGGCCCGGCGCTGGGAAAGCGCCGCCCAGGACTGGCAGTCCGTGCTCAACGGCGTAGCTTGGGACGGTCGCTGGTTCAAGCGTGCCTTCTTCGATGACGGCCGGGCGCTTGGCTCCGAGGCCAATGCCGAGTGCCGCATCGACCTGATCGCGCAGGCCTGGAGCGTTCTGTCGGGTGTGGCCGATCCTGATTTGCAGCGTCAGGCGCTGGCGGCGGTTCAGGCCTATCTGGTCGATCCCGAGGCCGGGTTGATCCGCTTGCTTGATCCCCCCTTCGTGCAGGCCAGCCCCAGCGCGGGCTATATCCAGGCCTATCCAGCCGGCGTGCGCGAGAACGGTGCTCAGTACACCCATGCCGGAGTATGGGCGCTGATGGCACAGGCCAAGCTGGCCCGGCAAGATCCATCCAAAGCCAGACGGCCCGATCTCGTCTATGACTATTTCACCTACCTGAGCCCGGCCCATCGGGCCAGCCATCCGGTCTGGGGTCCGCGCTACCGTCTGGAGCCCTATGTGGTCGCGGGCGATATCTACAGTCAGCCGCCCTATGTGGGGCGTGGCGGCTGGAGTTGGTACACCGGGGCCGCAGCCTGGCTGCACCGGGCCGCGCTCGAGTCGATCTTCGGCCTGCGGCTGGAAGCGAAGACGCTGTACTTCAGCCCCTGTCTGCCCGAGCATTGGCCTCGGGCCGAATTGACGCTGCGCCGGGCGGGCCGCAGCCTGCGTTTCCTGTTGTTGCGCGCCACCGCATCCGACGCGCTGGCAGCCACCGAGCCGCTGGCGGCGCAACTGCTGCTGCCTGGTCAGCCCTTGGCCTGGTCTGAGCTGGGGGTGGATGCCATCTTCGTGATACCGCTGTGCGATGAGCGGGCTAGCCGCTGGTCCGGTGAAGCGGCAGGGAACTGAGGCGGCGTTGATGACTGCCTGAAAGGGGCAAACAGCTACAGATTTTGAAGATTGCCCCTAGATCGCCCCCAGGCTTGGCTCTGAGAGGCCGTTTTCATAGGAGAAACGGTGGCCTGCCCGGAGGGACTCGAACCCCCGACCTGCTGCTTAGAAGGCAGCTGCTCTATCCAGTTGAGCTACGGGCAGTGCGCCTGACGAAACAAAGGCCCAACATGTGGGCCTTGTGTAGGATGGTCGGAGCGGCGGGATTCGAACTCGCGACCCTCTGCTCCCAAAGCAGATGCGCTACCAGGCTGCGCTACGCTCCGACAGCTCGTATTCTAACCCGGTTTTTCCGGGCTTCTGACCAAACAAGCAAATTTTTAAAAACTTTAAAAACCTGCTATGCCTACGAGAGGTCAGCCAGATTGCCACCAAGGCAACAATCTAAAGAGCTAAAAATTATAACTTTGAAAAATGGGCCGATTTCCCCAGCCCATTGAAAATTTTAACGATTGCCACCAGAAGGGCCTGGGCCACG
>JBDLVJ010000300.1:0-2570 GCA_039804875.1 Pseudomonadota bacterium
CCAGCCCGTCGCGGTCGCTCTGGCTGTTCTCGTGCGGGAACAGGCCCTCCTCCAGGCCGGTGATGAAGACCGCGTCGAACTCCAGCCCCTTGGCGGCATGCACCGTCATGAGCTGGACCGCGTCCTGACCGGCCTGGGCCTGGTTGTCGCCCGATTCGAGCGCCGCGTGAGTCAGGAAGGCGGCCAGCGGGCTCAGGGTCTCGCCACTGTCGGACGACCGCGTCAGGCCCGGCCCGGCTGGCGCGGTCTCGTCCAGCGGCAGCGCGACCGCCTCGCGGCCAAAGCCCTCCTGCAGCACGAAGCTCTCGGCCGCGTTGACCAGTTCCTCCAGGTTCTCGACCCGGTCGGCGCCGTCGCGGTCGGCCTGGTAATGCTCGAGCAGACCGCTGTGGCGCAGCATGAGCTCGATGATCTCGCGCAAGCTCCGGCCCCCGGTCTGCTCGCGCAGCACATCGATCTTGGCGACGAAGGCCGACAGCTTGGTCCCCGCCGCGCCGCCCAGGCTGCTGGCGGCGTCATGCAGCGAGCAGCCCAGCGCGCGCGCGGCGTCCTGCAGCTGCTCGACCGAGCGCGCGCCGATGCCGCGCGGCGGAAAATTGACCACGCGCAGCAAGCTGGTGTCGTCGTTCGGGTTGTCGAGCAGGCGCAGATAGGCCAGCGCGTGCTTGACCTCGGCGCGCTCGAAGAAGCGCAGGCCGCCATAGACGCGGTACGGCAGGCCGGCGCGAAACAGCGCGGTCTCGATGACCCGGCTTTGCGCGTTGCTGCGATACAGCAGCGCGATCTCCTGGCGCGACCAGCCCTCGGCCAGCAGGCTCTTGATCTGGTCGATCAGCCAGTCGGCCTCGGCGAAATCGCTGGCCGCTTCAAAGACCCTGATCGGCTCGCCGGCGCCCTGCTCGGTGCGCAGGTTCTTGCCCAGGCGGCCGCTGTTGTGCTCGATCAGCTGATTGGCCGCGTCCAGGATGTTGCCGTGGCTGCGATAGTTCTGCTCCAGCTTGATCTGGTGCTCGACCTCGAACTCGCGCACGAAGTCGGCCATGTTGCCCACGCGCGCGCCCCGAAAGGCATAGATGCTCTGGTCGTCGTCGCCGACCGCGAGCACGGCGTTGCCGGCCGGCACGAAGCGGCCGTTCTCGTCGTGACCCGCCAGCAGCTTGAGCCAGGCGTACTGCAGCTTGTTGGTGTCCTGGAACTCGTCGACCAGGATGTGGCGAAAGCGTCGCTGGTAATGCTCGCGCACCGCGTGCTGGTCGCGCAGCAGCTCGTAACAGCGCAGCATCAGCTCGCCGAAGTCGAGCACGCCCTCGCGCTGGCACTGCGCCTCGTAGAGCTGGTAGAAATCGATCTTGCGCCGCTGGTCCTCGTCGCGCGGGCTCATCTGGTGGGCGCGCAGTCCGTCCTCCTTGCTGGCGGCGATGAACCACTGCAACTGCTTCGGGGGATAGCGCTCATCGTCGATCTGATGCTGCTTGCACAGGCGCTTGATCGCGCTGAGCTGGTCCTGCATGTCGAGGATCTGGAAGCCCTGCGGCAGGTGGGCCAGCTTCCAGTGCGCGCGCAGCAGGCGATGGCACAGACCGTGGAAGGTGCCGATCCACATGCCGCGCACATTGACCGGCAACATGGCCGACAGACGGGTCAGCATCTCCCTGGCCGCCTTGTTGGTGAAGGTCACGGCCAGCAGGCCGCCCGGCGTGACCTGGCCGGTCTGCAGCAGCCAGGCGATGCGCGTGGTCAGCACGCGGGTCTTGCCGGAACCGGCGCCGGCCAGGATCAGCGCCGGCTCGGCTGGCAGCATGACGGCGGCCAGCTGCTCGGCGTTGAGGCCTTGCAGCAGCGGCGACTCGGCGAATGGGAATTGGGTTTCAAGCATGGACCGATTGTAGGAAGGCGCGACCCAGCCTCACCCTCCTATCCGATGGAGCGGCCCGGCCCGGTCGCGCGCTCAGTACCAGCCGCGGCTGCGCAGCGTGTCGAGCACGAGCTCGGCCATCAGCTGGTTGGTCTTCGGGCCGCCGTGGAAATCGTCGGCAAAGACATGGCCCGTCCACCACTCGGAGCTGATCGCCGCCTGCGGCAGCTGGCGTGACAGATCGGCCGCGAAGCAGCTACCCAGGAAATAGGACGGCAACCCCATGGTGTCAGTCCCGGTGGGGGCGCAGGCCGGATCGGTGGTGTTAGTGAAGCCGTAGGGGTTGGGCTGGCCGGCCACGGCCGGCGGCGTGACCCACTGGCGCAGGGCGGCATGGAAATCGACCACCGCCACCCTCGCTTCGGCGGCGAAGCTGGCCTTGATGCGGGCGTTGAAGGCCTGGATCCAGCCGTCGGCCATGGCCTGCACCTGCAGCGCGGCCGCCTGACCGGCATTGCCGCCGCCATTGGCCTGTTCCACCGCCGCCAGCATGGCATGGAAATAAGGCGTGCGGGTCAGGTCGGGAATCGTCAGCAGCACGACGCGCCGCGCGCCGCGCCCGAGGGCCCGCGCCTGGATCTGGGCACTGAAGCGGTCGGCCAGGGCGAACATGTACTGACCACCGGCCTGTGCCAGATCGGTCGCGGCGGCACTC
>JBDLVJ010000301.1:0-2990 GCA_039804875.1 Pseudomonadota bacterium
CGTAGAGCACGCCGACCAGTAGCGCCACCGCCGAGCCGGCGCCATAGGCCGCCAGATAGCGCAGGTTGAGCACCTCCTGCAGCGGGAACTGGGTGATCGCGCGGCAGACCAGCGCCGGCAGCAGGAAGTCCACCAGCAGCTTGCCCAGCACCAGCATGTCCTCGCGCTTGAAGATGCCGCGCCAGACGGACAGGTAGCCGACGGCGATCAGCAGGAAGATGGGCGAGGTGATGGACAGGATCTGCAGCATGGCGGAAAAAAGCCCGCGAAGGCGGGCTGTTGGACTGGGCGGGCCGGACCTGGTGGTCGCGGGCCTCAGTATGACAGACGGGCGACCGAGCGCAGGTGCTCGGCCGTGGTGGTCGACAGGCCGAAGTATTCGAGGTAGGCCGGGATCTGCTCGAACAGCATGTCGGAGCCGACCTGGGTCCGGCAGCCGCGCTCGCGCGCCGCCGCCAGGAAGGCGGTGACCTCGGAGGCCATCACGACCTCGCCGACGAAGGTCTCGGGCGCCAGCCGGTTCACGTCGAGCGGCAGCGGGTCGCCGGCCTTCATGCCCATCGGCGTGGCGTTGACGACCAGGTCATGGCCGGCCGGGTCGTTGGAGCCGGTGCGAACCTCGATCTGCGGATAGTGGGCCTGGATGCGCTGGCCCAGGGCCTCGGCCGAGGCCGGGTGGACATCGAACAGGCTGATCGCGGCGATGCCGGCACCGGCCAGCGAGGCGGCGATGGCCGAGCCGACGCCGCCGCTGCCGACCACCAGCACACGCGCGCCGCTCAGGTTCAGGCCCTTGCGCTGCACGCCGCGCACGAAGCCGGCGCCGTCGAACATGTCGCCGACCAGGCGGCCGTCCTCGGTCCGCTTGACCGCGTTGCAGGCGCCGGCGACCTTGACCGTGGCCGTGACCTCGTCGAGCAGGCCCACGGTCGTGACCTTGTGCGGCATCGTGATCAGCGCGCCACGGATGTTGGTCAGCTGGAACACCGAGCGCAGGAAGGCCGGGTAGTCGGGGGCCTGGCAGCCCATTGGCACCACCACCGCGTTGATGCCGGCTTGCTCGAAGTAGGGGTTGTAGATCATCGGCGACTTGAAGCTGTAAGTCGGATAGCCGATGTGGGCGATGATTTCGGTGTTGCCGTTGATCATGGTCTGCTCATGCGGTTGAAACGGGGTGGGGCGGAGGCGGTCAGGCGCGCTCGCGGCTGGCGCCGGTCGTGCGAATGGGCCGTCAGGGTCCGCCACTGTAGGGGAAGGATGGGGCAAGGTGGCGGGAATGCGGGCGAATCATGTGCGATCATCAAACAATCATGTTCGCTCAATGAGCGTTTACAGGGTTTTTACCGAAACTTCGCGACACGCTTGCGCCGTCGTCGGATTCAGGGCCGGGTGGCTGCGGAATTGACGAACTTGCGCACCAGGCCGTCGATCGCGATCAGGTAGCCATCGACGCCAAAGCCGATCACGATGCCGGCGGCCGCTGGCGAGACCCAGCTGTGGTGACGGAATTCCTCGCGCGCGTGCACGTTGGAGATGTGGCATTCGATCACCGGCAGCGGATCGACGCCCTTGACCGCGTCATGCAGCGCGATCGAGGTGTGGGTGAACGCGCCCGGATTGAAGACGACGCCGAGCGCCTCGCCGGCCTTGTAGAGGCGACCGTACTCGTGGATCTTGTCGAGCAGGGCGCCTTCCCAGTTGCTCTGGAAGCACTCGACCTCGTAGCCGATCTTCTCGCCGTGTGCCTGGCAGAAGGCCTCGACATCGGCCAGCGTGGTGTAGCCGTACTGGGCCGGTTCGCGGGTGCCGAGCAGGTTCAGGTTGGGGCCGTTGAGGATCAGGATCTTTTTCATTTTGTACGAACTGGTTAGTTTGTTGAATTGAAAAAAAGGGACGCCGGCCACCCGGCGTCCCTTCCATTCTTACTTGCGCAGCTTGGCCAGTTCAGCCTGCAGTTCCTGCACGGTTTCCTGGCCGACGTTGACCGCGTACTTGGCGGTCACCGGGCGCAGCTTGTCGCGCAGCTTGCCGAGTTCGGCCGCCGGCAGTTCGGTGACCTGCATGCCGCCCTTCTTCAGGTTGGCCAGGGCGCCGGCGGTCTGGCCACGGTTGAATTCGCGCTGGTACTTGGCCGATTCCTTGGCGGCGTCGGACACGATCTTCTTCTCGCTGGCGTCGAGCTTGTCCCAGAACTTCTTGCTGATCAGCACCGATTGCGGGTTGTACTGGTGGTTGCTCAGCACCAGGTTCTTCTGCACCTCGTAGAACTTGTTGGCGTTGATGACCGAGATCGGGTTCTCCTGGGCATCGATCGCGCCTTGCTCAAGCGCACCGTAGACCTCGGGGAAGGGCAGCGGGGTCGGATTGGCGCCCACGGCCTTGACCCAGTCGACGTTGATCGGATTCGGGATCACGCGCAACTTGAGGCCGGCCAGGTCCTCGACCTTGTTGATCGGGCGCTTGCCGTTGGTGATCTGGCGGAAGCCCAGTTCGTAGTAGGCCAGGCCGACCAGGCCCTTGGGCTCGAGCTTGGCGTGCATCTTCTGGCCGAAGGCGCCGTCCATGATGGCGTCGGCTTCCTTCTCGTTGCCGAACATGAAGGGGAAGTCCCAGATCGCGAATTCCTTGACCTGGTTCGACAGGATGCCCGAGTTCATCGACACCATCTCGAGCGTGCCGCCCTGCAGCGCCGAGACGTTGGCCTGGTCGCTGCCCAGGGTGCCGCCCGGGAACAGGTTGACCTTGAGCTTGCCGCCCGACTTGGCCTCGACCAGCTCCTTGAACTTTTCCATCCCGACCACGAGCGGATGGCCCTTGGGGTTCTGCGTCGCGAACTTGATGGTCTTGCTGTCCTGGGCCGAGGCCAGGCCGCAGGCTGCCAGGGCGAGGCTGGCCAGAACGGTCTTCACGAACAAACGCTTCATGTGGTTGTCTCCTGTGCAAGGAATGGACGTACGCGATGACGGCTGTTCTGGCGTGGCGTACCCGAA
>JBDLVJ010000302.1:0-3463 GCA_039804875.1 Pseudomonadota bacterium
CCACCAGGGCAGTTCGCGTCGCAGCGACAGCACCTGGCCGCAGGCCTGCGGCGCGTAGCCCGGCAGCTGCGCGATCCGGCCTTGCCAGGCCGGCTGCGCCAGCAGCTCGCGCAGCCGCCGCAGTTCGGGCTGCTCCAGCGCGCTCTTGAGGCAGGCCAGGTAGTAGCGCTCGCTCGCCAGCGGCACGAAATCCAGTCCCTGCGCGCGCGCCGCCGCTTCGGTGCCCAGGCCGCAGTCGGCGCTGCCCGAGGCCACGGCCTGCGCCACCGCCGCGTGCGAGGGTTCGCAGCGCAGATAGCCTTGGATTTGTCCGCACTCGATGCCCGCTTCCCGCAGCAGTTCGTCGAGCAATACCCGGGTACCCGAGCCCGGTGCCCGGTTGACGAAGCGGGCTTTCCAGCGCGCGACCCGCGCCAGGCTGTCGAGTCGCAGCGGGTTGCCGCGCGCGACCATCAGGCCCTGCTGACGGCGGGCAAAGCCGATCAGCTTGTGCCGCCCCGGTTGCAGCAGCGGCTGATAGGTCAGGGCCGTCACGCTGGCGCTGTCCGCGCCCTCGCGCACGTGAAAACCGGCCAGCACGCAGTCACCCGCGTTCAGGGCCCGGATCGCCTCGACGCTGCCGCTGAAGCGGATGTCCAGGTGCAGCGCGGCCTGGCTGGCCGCATGCTCCTGCAGCAGCGGCAGCGCATCGTCGTGGCTGGCATGCAGGCCCAGCACCAGCGCCTGCGGGTCGAAGGCCAGCGCCAGCGTGCGTTCGAGTTCGGCGCGCAGGGCCTCGATCTGCGGCCCGAGCCGGGCCTGAGCCAGTCTTTCGCTCCAGAGCAGCCGGTCGGCAAACGGGGTCAGCCTGGCCGCCTGGCCGCGCTCCCAGAAGATCAGGTCCTGCTCCAGGGTCTGCTCCCAGTCTTTCAGCTGGCCCCAGACATGGCGGTAGGACAGCCCGAGCTGGCGCGCCGCACCCGAGATCGATCCGCTGTCGCGCACGGCCAGCAGCAGCTCGAACAGCGGGTTGCGGATCAGGGCGGCCGGCTCGCGCTCGCTGCAGAGCCGGTAACTGAGTTCTATCTTGCGCATGTCGCGACAGTGTGCCCGATCCAGGGGCGGCGACCGGCTTGCCTATGCATGGGGCTGCATAACTTGGACCCATTCGTGCGGGCCGGGTGATGGCCAAGCTAGGATGGGCCGCAAGACCCTAGAACAGGAGACCCATGGCCGCCTTCACCGATGCCGCGCTCAGCGCCTTGCAGCTGCTCGTCGAGCGCGATCCGGCGCTGTGGGCGATTGTCGGCCGCTCGCTGGCGGTCAGCGCCAGCGCCTGCGCCCTGGCCTGTGTGCTCGGGCTGGCGCTGGGCGCCTGGCTCGGGGTGGCGCGCTTTCGTGGCCGCGAGGCGCTGCTGGCCCTGCTCAACACCTGGCTGGCCGTCCCTTCGGTGGTGGTCGGGCTGCTGGTCTATCTGCTGCTGTCGCGTTCCGGTCCGCTCGGTTTCCTGGGCTGGCTGTTCAGCTTCAAGGCCATGGTGCTGGCGCAGGCTCTGCTGGTGCTGCCGGTCGTCACGGCCCTGACGCGCCAGCTGGTCGATGACGCCGAACGGCGCCATGGCGAGCAGCTCGCTTCGCTCGGCGCCCGGGCTGGCCTGCGCGGCGCCCTGCTGGCCTGGGACGAGCGCTATGCCTTGCTGACGGTGCTGATCACGGCGTTTTCGCGCGCGATCTCGGAGGTCGGCGCGGTCATGGTGGTCGGCGGCAATATCGAGGGCTTTACCCGGGTCATGACCACGGCGATCGCGCTCGAAACCAGCAAGGGCGACCTGCCGCTGGCCCTGGGGCTGGGCTGGGTGCTGCTGGCCGTGGTGTTGCTGCTCAATGCCGGCATCGCCGGGCTGCGGCGCTGGCGCGACCGCTCGGGCCTGGCGGCGGCTCCGGTATCGGCGGTGTTGCTGCAGGAGGCCTCATGAACGCCGTCCCGCTGCTGCAGCTGCGTGGCCTGTCGTTGCGCCTGGGCCCGGTCTGGGCGCTGCGCGACCTCAACCTGCGCCTCGAGGCCGGCGATCGCCTGGCCCTGGTCGGCGCCAACGGCAGCGGCAAGACCAGTCTGCTGCGCGTGCTGAACGGCTTGCGAGCGCCCAGCGCCGGCAGCCTGAGCTGGCGTCAGCCGTTGCGCCAGGCGATGCTGTTCCAGCGCCCGCATCTGCTGCGCTGCTCGGTCCGGCACAACGTGGCGCTGGGCCTGTGGCTGGCTGGTCAGCCCTGGCGCCAGGCGCGCGAGCGCGCGCTGCTGGCGCTGGAGCGGGTCGGCCTGGCCGAGCTGGCCGACCGGCGCGCCTCGGCCCTGTCGGGCGGCCAACAGCAGCGCGTCGCGCTGGCGCGGGCCTGGGCGCTGGAGCCGCAGCTGCTGCTGCTCGACGAGCCCACCGCCAGCCTGGACCCGCATGCCAAGCGCGAAGTCGAGGCCCTGCTGGGCCAGATCAGCCGCGACGCCGCCCAGGCCGAGGCCATGACGCTGGTGTTCGCCAGCCACAACCTGGGCCAGGTCAAGCGCCTGGCCAGTCGGGTGATCTATCTGGAGGGCGGTCACATCCTGGCCGACCTGCCCGTCAACGATTTTTTCAACGATGCGCTGCTGGCGGGCAATTACCCCGAGGCGCAGGCTTTTGTCCGAGGAGAAGCTGCATGAAGTGGTCCGGTCCGGTGCTGTTTTCTACCCGTCGCGGCTGGAATATCGGCGCCGCCGCGCTCTTGCTGGGCGCCCTGGGCTGGGTGGCGCCGGTGGCTCCAGTGGCCGCGCAGTCGCCGGCCATCGTCGTGGCCTCCACCACCTCGACCGAGCAGTCTGGCCTGTTCGGCCATATCCTGCCCGAGTTCAGCCAGGCCAGCGGCATCGCGGTCAAGGTGGTGGCGCTCGGCACCGGCCAGGCGATCGACATGGCGCGCCGTGGCGACGCCGATGTGCTGTTCGTGCATGACAAGGCGGCCGAGGAGAAGTTCGTCGTCGACGGCTTCGCGCCGCGCCGCTTCGATGTGATGTACAACGATTTCGTGCTGATCGGCCCCAAGGCCGATCCGGCCCGGCTGCGCGGCAAGGACATCGTGGCCGCGCTGCGCAAGGTGGCTGCTACCCAGGCGCCGTTTGTCTCGCGCGGCGACAAGAGCGGCACCCATGCCGCCGAGCTGCGCTTCTGGCAGCAGGCCGGGGCCGACAAGGGATCGGGTTACAAGGAATGCGGCTGCGGCATGGGCCCGGCGCTCAACATGGCGGCCGCCACCGGCAGCTATCTGCTGGCCGACCGCGGCACCTGGCTCAGCTTCAAGAACAAGGCCGATTTGGCGGTGCTGGTCGAGGGCGATGCGCGCCTGTTCAACCCCTATGGCGTGATGCGGGTCAGCGCCGCCAAGCACCCCCATGTCAAGAGCGCCGAGGCGCAGCAGTTCGTCGACTGGGTGCTCTCGCCGGTCGGGCAGGCGA
>JBDLVJ010000303.1:0-3560 GCA_039804875.1 Pseudomonadota bacterium
ACACAGTAGCAAGAGGTTCAAGATGGCATTGTCTGAAATCAAGAAGAACGCCGAGCACAAGATGAACGCGTCGCTCGAGGCGCTCAAGCACAACCTGGCCAAGGTCCGCACCGGCCGCGCCAACCCGCAACTGCTCGACACCGTGCAGGTCGAGTACTGGGGCTCGATGGTGCCGATGTCGCAGGTCGCCAACCTGACCCTGCTCGACGCGCGCACCATCGGCGTCGCGCCGTGGGAAAAGGGCATGGGCGCCAAGATCGAGAAGGCGATCCGCGAGTCCGACCTGGGCCTGAATCCGGCCTCGCAGGGCGACCTGATCCGGGTGCCGATTCCCGCCATGACCGAGGAGCGCCGCAAGGAGCTGACCAAGGTCGTGCGCGGCGAGGGCGAGCATGCCAAGGTCGCCGTGCGCAACCTGCGCCGCGATGCCAACGAGGCGCTCAAGAAGCTGGTCAAGGACAAGCTGGCCTCCGAGGACGACGAGCGTCGAAGCACCGAGGAGATCCAGAAGCTGACCGACCGCATGATCGCCGAAGTCGACAAGGTCATCGCGTCCAAGGAACAGGACCTGATGGCCTTCTGAGGCCGTTCCCGGTTCACCCGACCCAGATCGCCCCTGCATGTTCAAGCCAAAAGCCGTCAAGTCTCCCGCCGCCATGCCCCGGCATGTCGCCATCGTCATGGACGGCAACGGCCGTTGGGCCAAGAAGCGCTTCCTGCCCAGGCTGGCCGGGCATCGGCAGGGCTACGAGTCGCTGCGCCGCATGGTCGACCTGTGCCTGCAGCGCGGCATCGAGGTGCTGACGGTGTTCGCCTTCTCGTCCGAGAACTGGAAGCGTCCGGTCGAGGAGGTCTCGGGCCTGATGGATCTGCTGGTCAAGGGCCTGATGCGCGAGGTGCCCAAGCTCGGCGAGCGGGGCGTGCGGATGGAGTGTCCGGGCGAGCGCCAGGGCCTGTCCGAGCGGGTGCGCTCCAGCCTGGAGCAGGCGCGCGCGCAGACCGCGCACAATGACAAGCTGGTGCTCAACATCTGCTTCAACTACGGCGGGCGCTGGGACATCGTGCAGGCCGCGCGGGAGCTGGCCTTGCGTGGCGAGGCCATCACCGAGGACTCGCTGGCGGCCGCGCTGTCGCTGGCCCATGCGCCGGACCCGGATCTGGTGATCCGCACCGGCGGCGAGCAGCGCATCAGCAATTTCCTGCTCTGGCAGTCGGCCTATGCCGAGTTCTATTTTTCGGACAAGCTCTGGCCCGATTTCGACGCGGCCGAGTTCGACCGCGCGCTGGACTGCTATGCCGGACGGGAGCGCCGCTTCGGTCTGATCTCGGAGCAGCTCGTGGCTCCATCCGGCACGGCCTGACCCCATGCTCAAGCAAAGAATCATCACCGCCTTGCTCATGCTGGCCGTCCTGTTGCCGGCCCTGTTTCACGCCGACCCCCGGCCTTTCTGTCTGCTCACGCTGCTGCTGATCGTCGCGGGCGGCTGGGAATGGGGTCGGCTCAACGGGCTGGCCTTTGGCGCCGCGCTGGTCTGTGGTCTTGGACTCGGGGCCTTGCTGGGCCTGGCCTGGTGGCAGTTCGGGCTGGAGCACGAGCAGCCGCTGTTGTGGCGGATGACGGGCGTTTTCTGGCTGGTGGCCGCGCCGCTGCTGCTGCGCGCCGGTGTCGCCGGCTGGCCCCGCATTGCGCCGGCATGGCGCCTTTGTGTCGGACTGGCCCTGATCGCGCTGGCCTGGTGGGCCATGGCACAGGCGCGCGTGCAGGGCGTCGCGCTGCTGCTGTCGATCATGGCGTTGGTCTGGACCGCCGATATCGCGGCCTATTTTGGCGGCAAGGCCTTCGGCCGGCGCAAGCTCGCGCCGACCATCAGCCCCGGCAAGAGCTGGGCCGGCGTCTACAGTGGCGCTGTCGGCGTGCTGCTGCTGGCGGCCTGCTGGATCTGGGCCGAGCAGCGCCATGGCACGCCGGGCGCCAGCCTCTACGGCCGGCTCTGGGCCATGGGCCCGCTGGCGGCGCTCGCGGGCCTGCTGCTGCTGACCGCGATGAGCGTCTGCGGCGACCTGATCGAGTCGCTGGTCAAGCGCAGCGCGGGCGTCAAGGATTCCAGCCAGCTGCTGCCGGGCCATGGCGGCGTGCTCGACCGGGTCGACGCGCTGCTGCCGGTGCTGCCGCTCGGCATGATGCTGGCCACCCTCTAATTCTTTCGGAATCCGATCATGCACGCTACTTCCCCGCCGATGCGCCAGCGCCTGACCGTGCTCGGCTCGACCGGCTCCATCGGCAAGAACACGCTGGACGTGGCGGCGCGCCATCCGGAGCGCTTCGAGGTCTACGCTTTAAGCGCCTCGACCCAGGTCGAGCTGCTGCTCGCGCAGTGCGCCCGGTTCAAGCCGCGCTATGCCGTCATGGCCTCGCCCGCGCACGCGGCGCTGCTGCGCCAGCGCCTCGCGGCCGAGGGTCTGGCCACCGAGGTGCTGTCGGGGCCGGCGGCCCTGTCCGACATCAGCTCGCTGCCCGAGGTCGATGCCGTGATGGCGGCCATCGTCGGCGCCGCCGGTCTCGAGCCCTGCCTGGCCGCCGCGCGCGCCGGCAAGAAGCTGCTGCTGGCCAACAAGGAGGCGCTGGTCGTCGGTGGCGAGTTCTTCATGCAGGCGGTGCGCCAGGGCGGCGCCACGCTGCTGCCGATCGACAGCGAGCATTCGGCCATCTTCCAGTCCCTGCCCGAGGACGCTTCCTGCTGGAACGAGCGGGTCGAGAAGATCATCCTGACCGCCTCGGGCGGACCGTTCCGTAGCCGTGATCCGCTGACGCTGGCCAAGGTCACGCCCGACGAGGCCTGCGCCCACCCGAACTGGGTCATGGGGCGCAAGATATCCGTCGATTCGGCGACCATGATGAACAAGGCGCTCGAGGTGATCGAGGCGCGCTACCTGTTCGGCCTGCCGCCCGAGCGCATCGAGGTCGTGATCCACCCGCAAAGCGTGCTGCACTCGATGGTGCAGTACCGCGACCGTTCGGTCGTGGCCCAGCTCGGCACGCCGGACATGCGGGTGCCGATCGCCTACGGCCTGAGCTGGCCGCGGCGCATCGAATCGGGCGCCGAGGCGCTGGACTTCGCGCGCATGAGCGCGCTGACCTTCGAGCCGGCCGATCCGGCCCGCTTCCCCGGCCTGTTCCTGGCCTGGGACGCCTTGCGCGCCGTGCCGGGCACGACGGCGGTCCTCAATGCTGCCAACGAGGTCGCGGTGGCGGCCTTCCTCGACGGCCGGTTGCGTTTCGACCAGATCCATCAGGTCAACCGCGCCACGCTCGAGCATTACCAGCCCGCCGCGCCGCATGGCCTCGACGATCTGCTGGCGATCGATGCCCGGGCCCGCGCCCTGGCGGCCGAACGCGTGGCGCATTGTCACTGAGCCCCGGTCATGCTGACCCTGCTCGCCTTTGTCGCCGCCCTGGCGCTGCTGATCGCCGTCCATGAATGGGGTCACTACCGGATGGCATTGGCTTGCGGCGTCAAGGTGCTGCGCTTTGCCATCGGTTTCGGGCCGGTCCTGCTGCG
>JBDLVJ010000304.1:0-2552 GCA_039804875.1 Pseudomonadota bacterium
GAGGAGCTGCTGCTCAAACCGGGCCGCCACAATGGCGAGCTAGAACCGGTCCATCCGGCTCAGCTGCAGCGGCTGCGCACCAAGCTGGCGATGGTGTTCCAGAACTTCAACCTCTGGGCCCACATGACGGTGCTCGAGAACATCATCGAGGCGCCGGTCCATGTGCTGAAAGTGCCCAGGGAGCAGGCCGTCGCGACCGCGCGCAGGTACCTCGAGATCGTGGGCCTGAAGGGGGTCGAGGACCGCTACCCGGCGCACATGAGCGGTGGCCAGCAGCAGCGCGTCGCGATCGCGCGCGCGCTGGCGGTCGAGCCCGAGGTGATGCTGTTCGACGAGCCGACCAGCGCGCTCGACCCCGAGCTGGTCAACGAGGTGCTGCGCGTGATGAAGCTGCTGGCGACCGAGCACCGCACCATGGTGGTGGTCACGCACGAGATGGGCTTCGCGCGCGAGGTCTCCAGCCACCTGATCTTCCTGCACCAGGGCCTGATCGAGGAACAGGGCAATCCGCGCGAGATCCTGGCCAAGCCCAGGAGCGAGCGGCTGATGCAGTTCCTGTCGGGCAACCTCAAGTAAGCGACGCGGCGGTCCGCCGTCACGGGGCCACCAGGGCCTCGTCGCTGCGACTCTGGCCCTGGTTGTCGAGCCAGGACACCCCCACCCTGTCGCCGGCCCGGGCCCCCTTGAGCTCGAAGCGCAGCAGCGGGTTCTTGGCCACCCAGGGGCCCCATTCGGCCGTGAAGACGGTGCGCCCGTTGAGGGTGGCGCGGACCTCGCGCACGAAATGGGCCGGCACCGGCTGGCCGGTCTCGTCCTGGCGCTGGCCGGACTCCATCGGGTGGCTGATCAGCACGCGCACGACGACGCGGTCGCCGGCGGCCTGGGCGCGGATTCGGATCGGTTCGGGCATGTCGGTCTGGTCGGTGAGGGAGTCGGAGGGCGACGCGGCTGGCTTGACGGGGGTAAGGGAGGCAATCGCCGCTCAGGCGCCGCAGGCGCCCTGCGTGACCTGGATCGTCTGGCGGGCGAAGCGGGCCTGGCCGTCCGTCGTGAGCGCGACGGCGTAGACCGCGGACGATTCGACCAGCTTGACGCGCAGGGTAAAGTTGGCCTCCACTGCGGGGCTGGGTCGGAACAGGGCCGCCAGCACGGTCGGATTTCTTTCCACCAGGATCAGCAGCAGGCTGATGTCGGCCAGCGAGCTGCTGACGCCCAACGGCACCGAGGCGCCGTTTTCCGCGAAATCGGGGCCGCTCAGCATGAGTTGCGGGCTTTCGACCGGGGCCCGGCCGCCAAGCGCGGCCAAGACGGCGTCGATCTGGTTCGCCTCGAAGGCGGCCGACTGGTAGGCTTGGGACGGGCGCGGCCACAGGCCGGTCAGCGCCAGCAGGCCGGCCACGGTGGCGCTGTGCTTGAGCATGGCGCGTCGGTCGGGCATGGGGCGGACTCCTTCCATGGGTGGCATCAGGCCAGGGTGTCGGCCCAGATCTGGCGGGCCCAGGACCGGGCATTGGCAGCCTCGATCGCGCTAGGCGCCGCCGACAGGCCGCCCGAGCCCGGCACGGTCAGCATGGTGCGCCGGCTGGCCTCGTAGCGGTGGACGCTGGCGACATGGATCGCCTCCTGCGCGCCGACGAAGCTGTAGCAGGTATTGTTGTAGAGCGGCAGCGGGTTGACCGGCTGCCCGTTCAGCAGGGCCAGCACCGCCGCCGCGCAGGCCTTGCCATGCTGGTTGGCCATGTGGGCGGACTTGGGCATGGCCGGCGCGGCCAGCAGCGCGTCGCCCAGCACATGGACCCGCTCGACGGCGCTGGACTCGAAGCTCAGGAAATCGACCTCGCACCAGCGCCGGTCCGCCGTCGTCGCCAGCCCGCAGTCCAGCGCGATGTCGCCCGCGCGCATCGGCGCAATCACGTTCAGGACATCGGCGACGACATCCGCGTGGAAATCGAGCTTGGCCGTGCGCCGCGCCGCATCGACATCGACCACCCGGTGGCCCGGCCGGTATTCGATCAGGCCGGGGTAGCGCTCGGCCCAGGCCTGCTTGAACAGGGCCGCCTTGGAGGTCACGTCCTCGTTGGCGTCCAGGATCAGGACCTTGCCGCGCGGCTTGCTCTGGCGCAGGTAGTCGGCCACCAGGCAGGCGCGCTCGTAGGGCCCGGGCGGGCAGCGGTAGGGCAAGGGCGGAATGCTGATGGCGTAGACGCCGCCGTCCGGCATGGCTTCAAGTTGCCGGCGCAGCGCCGTCGTCTGCGCGCCAGCCTTCCAGGCGTGCAGGACCGACTCCCGCGCGCCGGGCCGGCCCATGCCGGGCAGCTCGCTCCAGACGAAATCGACACCGGGCGCGACGATCAGCCGGTCATAAGACAGCTCGGTGCCGCCGGCCAGCAGGACCCGGCGCTGCTCCGGGTCGATCCGGGTCGCGCGCTCGCGCAGCCAGGTGACGCCGTGGCGGCGCACCAGCTCGTCGTAGCCCAGGGTCAGCCCGGACAGGTCCTGGACACCCGCGAGGACCAGGTTGGAGAGCGGGCAGGACACGAAACGGGCGCTGG
>JBDLVJ010000305.1:0-3045 GCA_039804875.1 Pseudomonadota bacterium
GCCCACGGTCGCGGGCACGCGCACCTGCGCGATCACGATCACCGAATCCGGCGCCGGCTCGGACGCCGCCGGCATCAAGACCCACGCCAAGCACAACGAGCAGGGCCAGTGGGTGCTCAACGGCGCCAAGCACTTCATCAGCGACGGCGAGTGGAGCGACTTCTTCCTGGTCTCGGCCAAGACCGGCGAGAAGGAAATCTCGATGTTCATGGTCGACAAGGGCCTTCCGGGCTTCACCGTCGGCAAGGACCAGAAGATGATGGGCCTGCGCGGCACGCCGCACCTGGAACTGTTCTTCGACAACGTGGTGCTCGAGGATGT
Source organism: Pseudomonadota bacterium (assembly GCA_039804875.1). Classification (GTDB taxonomy): domain Bacteria; phylum Pseudomonadota; class Gammaproteobacteria; order Burkholderiales; family Burkholderiaceae_C; genus Malikia. The sequence goes on from JBDLVJ010000305.1 coordinate 322, forward strand.
CACGCTGCTGGGCGAGCAGGGCCAGGGCTTCAAGCTCGCGATGGGCGCGCTCAACGTGGTGCGGCTGGCCCAGGTCGGCGCGCGCGCGGTCGGCAAGGCGACCCATGTCTGCGAAATGATGGTCGGGTACGCCAACGACCGCAAGCAGTTCAACACCCGCATCGGCGACTTCCAGATGGTGCAGCAGATGCTGGCCGACAGCGTGATCGAGATCAACGCCGCGCGCTGGATGGTCTATCAGGCGGCCTGGATGCTGGACCAGGGCCTGGACGCGCGCGAGCAGATCACGATGGTCAAGGTCCATGCGGCCGAGACCCTGGGCCGGGTGGTGGACCGCGCGGTGCAGGTGTTCGGCGGCATGGGTTTCTGCAAGGAGCTGCCGATCGAGCGCTACTACCGCGACGCGCGCATCTACCGCATCTTCGACGGCACCAGCGAAATCCACCGTGGCGTGATCGCCAAGAGCGCGCTCAAGAAGGGCGCGGCGCTGTTCGACGTCAACCGCTGATTCCTTACGTCTGCTGAGCTGGCGTTTTATAGGGGGCTAGGAGCCTGGAGTCGGGGACAAGGCGGCCTCCTCATGCTGGTGCACTGTCCGGCAGGGCAGCCTCCTTATCCGGGTGCACTGGCCGCAAGCCAGGGGTAGGGCGGCCTCCTCATACTGGAGTACCAGAAATCGTCGGCCGCCCTACCCCTGGCTTGCTACGACTAGGCGAGCAGACTGGTCAGTTTCTGGAATCCGGCTTCATCGCCCTTGCGTCGGGCATGGGGTGGGGGCCACGGCCGATTTCTGGTACCCCAGCATGAGGTCGTGGCACCCACCCCGTGCCCGACGCCGCCCAGGCCTCGGCCGCCAACCCGATCCGACCACAGCACAGCCTATCCGCATCGGTGCGATGCAACTCAATTCGCGAATGGAGACAACAATGGACAAATTCATGACAGCCGCCGAGGCGGCCGAGTTGATCCGTGACGGCGACACCGTGGGCCTGATGGGCGGCGGTGGCGGCCTGATGGAAGCCACTCACATGTTCGAGGCGGTGCAGGCGCGCTTCCTCGCGACGCAATCCCCGCGCCACCTCACGCTGATGCACGCACTGGGCATCGGCGACAAGAAGACCAAGGGCATGAACTGCTTCGCGCACGAAGGCCTGGTCAAGCGCGTGATCGGCGGCCACTGGGTCTGGTCGCCCGCGATGCAGCGGCTCGCGCTCGACAACAAGATCGAGGCCTACATCCTGCCCGGCGGCGTCTCCAGCCAGCTGATGCGCGAGATCGGCGCCGGCCGCCCCGGCCTGATCACCCACGTCGGCCTGGGCACCGTCTGCGACCCGCGCCACGGCGGCGGCAAGATGAACGATGCCGCCCGGGAAGACCTGGCCGAGGTGATCCGGATGGACGACCGCGAGTGGCTGCGCTACAAGCCGTTCCCGATCCATGTCGCGATCGTGCGCGCCAGCGCCGCCGACGCGGAGGGCAACATCAGCTTCGAGCACGAAGCCGCCAACCTCGACGCCCAGTCGCTGGCCCTGGCCGCGCGCAACAGCGGCGGCAAGGTGATCGTCCAGGTCAAGGAGCGCGTGGCCACGGGCGCCTTCAAGGCGCGCGAGGTCCGCATTCCGGCGGCCTGGGTCGACGCGATCGTGGTCGATCCCGACCAGCAGACCAGCTACGCGATTCCGTTCGATCCGGCCTTCAGCGGCGAGCTGACCGGCGAACCCCGGCGCCAGTCCGAGGCCGCCGACCACGCGGCCGAGGTCGCCGCCGCCGCCGAGGCCTTTGGCGAGCGCCAGGCCGTCGCACGCCGCGCCGCGGTCGAGCTGTTCAACAGCGGCAAGGCACGCCCGGTCATCAACTACGGCGTCGGCGTGCCCGACGCGGTGGCCAAGCTGATCGCCGCGCGCAACGAGCAGCACCGCATCTACCAGACCATCGAGCACGGCACCTACGGCGGCACGCTGATGGACGGCGTGCTGTTCGGCTACGCGCGCAACGCGACCGCGATGCTCGACGCGGCCACGCAGTTCGACTTCTACGGTGGCGGCGGACTCGACATCGCCTTCCTGGGCTTTGGCGAATTCGATGCCGAGGGCAGCGTCAACGTCTCGCGCCTGGGCGGCATCACGGTCGGCCCCGGCGGCTTCATCGACATCGCGCAGAACGCGAAGAAGGTGGTTTTCTGTGGCACCTTTGCCGCCAAGGGCGTCAAGCTCGCGACCGGCGACGGCCAGATGCTGGTACTGCAGCAAGGCGGCGTCAGGAAGCTGGTCCGGCGGGTCGATCAGATCACCTTCAGCGGCCCGCAGGGCCTGGTGCGCGGCCAGCAGGTGCTGTACCTGACCGAGCGCGCCAGCTTCCGCCTGACCCCCGAGGGCGTCGAGCTGTTCGAGCTCGCCCCCGGCATCGACCTGCAGCGCGACGTGCTGGACCAGATGGAGTTCCAGCCACGGATCGCCGCCGACCTCCAGGTCATGGCCGGCGAGTTCTTCAGCGCCGCGCTCTGATCAGCACCAGGCGCCAAGCGGCTGTTCCTCGGAACTGCCCGTTATATCGCTTGCATTTTGGGGCCGCTATGACTGATGATAGGTGTCTTTATGACACTCATCAAGATGCGGCCACATGAGAAATCCGATCCAGATGCCGTCACTGGCCTTGTAAATTCTTCGATTTCTTTACGATTCGACAGTTTTTCCTCGCTCCATCCCCATGCTCGCTGCATCTGGG
>JBDLVJ010000306.1:0-2666 GCA_039804875.1 Pseudomonadota bacterium
CCTGTCCGTTCGGACATGGCGCGATGCTTGCTTGGGTCGGTGCTGTCCTCGATCCTGTGCCGATGTTCGAGCTGGAGCCTGGCGTCATGAAATCGATTGCAGTCATCGGTGCTGGCGGCACCGCCTACGCCATTGTTCATCAACCCGCGTGAAAGATCACCGCATGAAAATCAAATCCGTACTCGAACTCGCCGACATCAAGGCCATCGCGGCCGCCGCCGAGGCCGAGGCGCTCAGCAACAACTGGGCCGTGACCATCGCCATCGTCGATGACGGCGGTCACCTGCTGTGGCTGCAGCGTCTCGACGGCGCGCCGGCGCTGTCGGCCCAGATCGCTCCGGCCAAGGCGCATACCTCCGCGCTGGGCCGGCGCGAGTCCAAGGGCTACGAGGAGGTCATCAACGGCGGGCGCACCGCCTTCCTGAGCGTGCCGGGCGTGCAGGGCCTGCTCGAGGGCGGCCTGCCGATCCTGCAGGACGGCCAGTGCATCGGCGCGGTCGGTGTCAGCGGTGTCAAGTCGAACGAGGATGCGCAGATCGCCCGCGCCGGTATCGCGGCGCTGGGTCTTTGATTCCCTGACGGGAGAGGCCGGCGCTGTGCAGCGATCGGCCCCGAGCCGCCCTGGCGGCTGCGGGCGCGGCTCCAGAGGCGGCTTCAGGCCGACAGGAAGCGCTCGGCCAGCTTGACCCAGAAGGCGGCGCCGATCGCGATGTTGCCGTCGTCGAAGTCGTAGTTCGGGTTGTGCACCATGCAGGCGCCGTGGCCGCCGCTGGCCGCGTCACCGTTGCCGATGAACAGGTAGCTGCCCGGCACCTGCTCGAGCATGAAGGCGAAGTCCTCGCTGCCGGTCAGTGGCGCGGTCTGCAGCTCGACATTCTCGGCGCCGACCAGCTCGAGCGCGATCTGGCGCGCGAAGTCGGTCTCGGGCTTGGTGTTGACCAGCACCGGATAGCCGCCACGGAACTCGAGGCTGGCCTGACAGCCGTAGCTCCGCGCCTGGGCCTCGACCAGCTCGCGGATACGGCGGTTCAGCAGTTGACGCACCTCGCGGTCGAGCGAGCGCACGCTGAGCTCGAGCGTCGCGCGCTGCGGGATCACGTTGTTGGCCTGGCCGGCCTGGAAGGCGCCGACCGTGATCACCGCCATCTGCAGCGGCGGCACGTTGCGCGCGACGATGGTCTGCAGGCCCAGCACGATGGCCGCGCCCGCGACCACCGGATCGATCGCGACATGCGGCATCGCGCCGTGGCCGCCCTGGCCCTCGAGCGTGATCGTGATGTTCTCGCTCGAGGCCATGGTCGCGCCCTCGCGCAGCAGCAATTTGCCGCGTGGGAAACCCGGCATGTTGTGCATGGCGAAGATCGCGTCGCAGGGGAACTGCTCGAACAGGCCGTCCTCCATCATCTTCCTGGCGCCGCCCAGGCCTTCCTCGGCCGGCTGGAAGATCAGGTTCAGCGTGCCGTCTAACTCGCCCTGTTCGGCCAGGTGCCTGGCCGCGGCCAGCAGCGTCGCGGTGTGGCCGTCATGGCCGCAGGCATGCATCAGTCCGGCGTGGCAGCTCGCGTGCGCCAGGCCGGTCGCTTCCTGGATCGGCAGCGCGTCCATGTCGGCGCGCAGGCCCAGGCGCTTGCCACCCGGGCCGCGCACCAGCTGGCCGACGACGCCGGTGCCGCCGAGGCCGCGCGTGACGCGGTAGCCCCAGGAGGTGAGGCGTTCGGCCACCAGCTCGCTGGTGCGGAACTCCTGGTAGCCGAGTTCCGGGTGGCGGTGGATGTCGCGGCGCAGCGCCGTGAACTCGTCCGACAGGGCTTGCAGCTTGGTCAGGGTGTCGGACATGGTGTCACTGGGCCTGCAGGTTGATCGACTTGGCGATGGCGCGGTACTGGGCGATCTCGTCGCTGTAGGTCCTGGTCACCTTGTCCAGTGGCAGCGGTTTCGGGACGATCATGCCCTGGGCTTCGAGTGTCGCGCGCACGCCCGTGTCGTTGGCGACCTCGCTCAGGGCCTTGTGCAGGGCTTGTACCACCGGCTCGGGCGTGTCCTTGCGCACGAAATAGGTCTGCCAGGTATCGAACACGAAGCCCTTGAGTGCCTTGCTCTCGTTGAGGGTCGGCACCGACTTGAACGCCGCCTGGCGCTCGGTCGAGAGCGCGGCGACCGCCTTGATCTTGCCGCTGTTGACCAGCTCGACATAGGACTTGCCGTAGGGGGTGATGAAGAGGTCGACCAGGCCGCCCATCAGGTCCTGCGTGGCAGGCGCGCCGCCCTTGTAGGGCACATGGGTCATCGGGACGTTGAGCACCTTGGACATCTGTTCGCAGAGCACATGGTAGAGCGAGCCGGGGCCGACGCTGGCATAGGTCAGGGGCCGGCCTTCCTTGGCCATCCTGGCGGCGTAGGCGGCGAGTTCGTCACCGTTGCCCGCCGGCAGGTCCTTGCGCGCGAACACGATCATCTCGTTGAGCGTGATGGACTGCACCGGACGGAAGTCCTCGCTCTTGTGCTTGACGGCGGCCACGGCCATCGGCGTGAGGATCAGCTCGTTGGGCGAACCCTGGTAGATGATGCCGCCATCGGCAGGCGCGTTCAGCACCTTTTGCGCCGCGATCGCGCCGCCGGCGCCGCCGAGGTTCTCGACGATCACGGTCCTGTCCAGGTGCTTGGCC
>JBDLVJ010000307.1:0-4034 GCA_039804875.1 Pseudomonadota bacterium
GTCGACCTCGCGGTCGGCTACTTCCCGGGCGTGCTGACCGAACTGACCGCCAGCCATCTGCAGGAGAGCGCGTCACGCTTCCTGCACCAGCGGCTCTACGAGGGCCGCTATGTGGTCGTGATGCGGCGCGGCCACCCGCTGGCCGGCGGGCCCCTGACGCTGACCGACTTCTGCGCCGCCCGTCATCTGCTGGTGAGCTTCTCCGGCCGGCCCTTCGGCTTCGTCGACGAGGCGCTGGCGGCCCAGGGCCTGGCCCGGCGCGTCGTGCTGACGGTCAACCAGTTCTTCACCGCCGGCCGCGTGGTCTCGACTTCGGACCTGCTGACGGTGCTGCCGCTGCACTTCCTCGGCGCCACCGGCATGGAGGCCGAGCTGACCCACCGAGAGCTGCCGCTGGACCTGCCGCAGGTGCATGTCGATGCGCTGTGGCGGCGCCAGCAGCAGGGCCAGAGCGCGCACCGCTGGCTGCGCGAGGCGGTGTTCCGCGCCGTCGGCCGGGGGACGCCCGCGTGAGGCTGCAACTGCTCAGCGACCTCCATCTCGAGGCCAATCCCCACTGCGTGATCGAGCCGGCCCCGGGCGCCGACCTGCTGGTGCTGGCGGGTGACATCGGCTCCTACCAGGCCCGCCATGCCGGCGTCATGACCGAGCCTGACTGGGGCCTGCGGCGTTTCTCGCCGCTGCCCCGGTACGCGGGCTGGCCGGTGCCGGTGCTGTTCGTGCCGGGCAACCACGAGTACGACGCGCTCGACTTCGACTGGGCCCATGCCGAGCTGCGCGCGACCTGCGACCGGCTCGGCATCCGCTGGCTTGAACGCGAGCAGTGGCTGCACCAGGGCGTGCGCTTCATCGGCACCACGCTCTGGTCCGACTACGACGCGCTGGCGCTGCGGGCCGAGCCGGCGCGCGCGCTGCAGCAACGCGGCAAGGCGTTCCGGGCCGCCAATTTCTACCTCGAGAAGATGGCCACCCAGCGCGCCGGTACGCTGTTCGACGCCGCCGCCATGCGCGAGCAGGCGCTGCTGTGCCAGGACTGGCTGGATCAGGCCCTGGACCGGCCGCATGACGGGCTGACCGTGGTGGTCACGCATTTCGCCCCCAGCCTGCGCAGCGCCGATCCGCGCTACGGCCTGACCCCGGGCACGGCGGGCTTTTGCAACGCCCTCGACGGCTGGCTCGAGCGGGCCGATCTTTGGCTGCACGGCCATCTGCACTGCGCGCACGACTACCGCGTCGGTCGCTGCCGCGTGGTCGCCAACCCGCTGGGTTACGCGGGCAAGCAGGAGCAGGACGGCTTTTTGCCCGGGCTTTGCCTCGAACTGGCGCGCGGCGGCGGGTCCGGACAATAAAAAAGCCGATGCATGAGTCATGCACCGGCTTCAAGCAATCGCATCTCTTTGGACGCTGGATCTGATGTTGTTGGACTTGTATTGTCTCCTCGGTCCTCTCGCTGTGCGACCGGCAGTTGGACTGTCCAGATCGGCGAGTGGGCTCATTGTAGAGAAACGTACCGGTTCCGCGCATAGGGACTTACCCGAACAGCGCTGATCCCGCGTCCGTCCCGCCCACCGATCCTGCCCCTGTCGCGTTCAGGCCGCTGGCGTTGTCGCCTCGGCCTCGTCGAGCCCGAACGGCACCCGGGCCGCCACCGCGCACAGCAGCTCGTAGGCGATCGTTCCGGCGGCCTGCGCCACCTCGTCCACCGGCAGTCGCGCGCCATGCCGGCTGAGGCCCCACAGCACCACCTCGTCCCCGATCCGGCAGGGCGGGGCATCGGCTTCTACCGGTCCGAGGTCCACCGCCAGCATGTCCATGCTGACCCTGCCGACCAGCCGGGAACGCGTGCCCCGCACCAGCACCGGCGCGTCGCTGCCCGCGTGGCGCGGATAGCCGTCCGCGTAGCCGCAAGCCACGATGCCGATCCGCATGCCGGCCGGCGCGATGAAGGTCGAGCCATAACCGACCGACTCGCCCGCCCGGACCTCTTGCACCGCGATCAGGCGACTCGCCAGTGTCATGGTCGGCTCCAGTTCCCAGTCGGCGCTTCGGTGCTCGGGGTGGTCCGGGGCGCTGCCGTAGAGCGCGATGCCGCCGCGCACCCAGTCGGCCGCCAGCTTCCCCGAGTCCAGCGCGCGCGCGGCATGGCGCAGCGTGGCGGCGCTGTTGCACAGGCTGCGCTCGCCCGGCAGGTCGCGCGTGGCGGCGGCGAAGTCCTCGAGTTGGTGCGCGATGCCATCGGCGCCGAAGCGCGCCCCGTCGGCATCGCTGAAATGCGTCACCAGCGAGATCTCGTCGACCTGGGGCAGGGCGTTGAGCCGGGCCCAGGCCGAGCGCAAGGCCGCCGCCCGGAAGCCGAGCCGGTTCATGCCCGAATTCATCTTCAGGAATACCCGGTGCGGCTGATGCGTCTTGTGCGCCGCCAGCCAGTCGATCTGCTCCTCGCAGTGCACCACATGCCAGAGGTTCAGGCGCGAGCAGAGCTCGAGGTCGCGCGCCTCGAAACAGCCCTCGAGCAGCAGGATCGGACCGCGCCAGTCCAGCGCGCGCAGGCGCTCGGCCTCGGCCAGATCGAGCAGCGCGAAGCCGTCGGCGGCGCGCAGCGCGGGAAAGACCCGCTCCAGCCCGTGGCCATAGGCATTGGCCTTGACCACGGCCCAGAGGCGGGAGTCGGGGGCGGCGCGTTGCAGGCGCTCGAGGTTGTGGCGCAGGGCGCGAAGATGGACGGTGGCGAGTATCGGACGCGGCATGGGCCGATGTTAGCAATGAAGCCGCGATGCCGGGCCGGTCGGTGCTTGCGCCGCGACATGCTATAAACCCGCCACCCGTGGAATGAATCCCCGGCCAGCCCTTGATCCGCCCCGGCAAGACTCTGCGAACCGTACCTCCAGCCCCCCAGAACAGACACCCATGAAGCGCGGCTTCTACACCATCATGACGGCGCAGTTCTTCAGCTCGCTGGCCGACAATGCCCTGTTCGTCGTTGCCGTCGAGCTGCTGCGCAGCAGCCAGGCGCCCGAATGGCAGCGCACGGCGCTGGTGCCCATGTTCGCGTTGTTCTACGTCGTGCTCGCGCCCTTCGTCGGCGCCTTTGCCGACGCCAAGCCCAAGGGCCGGGTCATGTTCATCAGCAATGCGATCAAGGTCATCGGCTGCCTGCTGATGCTCACGCCGATGCACCCCCTGCTGGCGTTCTCGATCGTCGGCCTGGGCGCGGCCGCCTATTCGCCCGCCAAGTACGGCATCCTGACCGAGCTGCTGCCGCCCTCGCAGCTGGTCAAGGCCAATGGCTGGATCGAGGGGTTGACGATCTCGTCCATCATTCTCGGCGTGGTGCTTGGCGGCCAGATGGTCGGTCCCGTCCTCTCGGGTCGGCTGCTGGCGTTCGACCTGCCCCTCGTCGATACCGGCCTGGACACACCGGCCGAGGCCGCGATCGCCTGCCTGGTGCTGGTCTACGCGCTGGCGGCCTGGTTCAACACCCGCATCCCGCTGACCGGCGTGGCGCCGCGCCACATGCCGAGCAACCCGCTCGCGCTGCTGCCCGATTTCTGGACCTGCAACAGCCGGCTCTGGCGCGACCGCCTGGGCCAGATCTCGCTCTCGACCACCACCCTGTTCTGGGGCGTCAGCGGCAACCTGCGCTACATCGTGCTGGCCTGGGCCGCCGCCGCGCTCGGCTACGGCACCACCCAGGCCTCCAGCCTGGTCGGCGTGGTCGCGATCGGCACCGCGATCGGCGCCGTGGCGGCCTCGATGCGCATGCGGCTGGACCAAGCCACGCGTGTCATGCCGCTGGGCATCGCGATGGGGCTGCTGGTGGTGCTGATGAACGTGATCGACAACGTCTGGGCGGCGGCGCCGTTCCTGATCCTGCTCGGCGCGCTGGGCGGCTTCCTGGTCGTGCCGATGAACGCGCTGCTGCAGCACCGCGGCCACAACCTGATGGGCGCCGGCCGCTCGATCGCGGTGCAGAACTTCAACGAGCAGGCCTGCATCCTGGCGCTGGGCGCCTTCTACACCGGCATGACCCGCGG
>JBDLVJ010000308.1:0-7353 GCA_039804875.1 Pseudomonadota bacterium
CGGTCTCGCGCGGCATGCTCGAGCATGCGCCGGTGCCGGTCACCTTCGTCAAGGCACCGCCGGAATCCGAGGCCGAACCGGACGCCGACGAGTGAACCGGCGCGCGGCCGGTGTCAGCCGCCCAGTGCCGGGAAGATCTTGATCAGTCCGGACGCCATCACTTCCACCGCGATCGCCGCCAGGATCAGGCCCATGATCCGCGTCATGACGTTGATGCCGGTCTTGCCGAGCGCGCGCTCGATCGGTTCGGCCAGCGTGAAGCAGATCGCCGTTGCCAGCCCGATCACCACGCCGTAGCCGACCAGCGCGACATGCTGCAGCAGCGTCTTGGCCTGGTCGGCGTATATCACGACGGTCGACATCGAGGCCGGGCCGGTCAGCAGCGGTATCGTCAGCGGCACCACGGCGATCGAGGTCCGGGCCGACGCGTCATCGACCTCGTCCTGGGTCGTGCGCGCCTCGGCCGGCTGGGCGTTGAGCATCGACAGCGCCGAGTTCAGCAGCAGCATGCCGCCGCCGACCTGGAAGCTCGCCAGCGAGATGCCGAAGAAATCCAGGATCTGCAGGCCCAGCAGCGCGCAGGCCGCGATCACGGCGAAGGCGCTGAACGAGGCGGTCAGCACCGTGCGGCGGCGCTGCAGGTCGGAAAAGCCCTGGGTGTAATGGATGAAGAAGGGCACGATCGCCAGCGGGTTGACGATCGCCAGCAGGGTGATCAGCGGCTTGAGTTCCATCGCCGCATTGTCGGGCATGTCGCTGCGCCGAAGTCCGCTAACCTATGGCTTTTTGATCCTTCCGAAGGACTGTTCTCATGGGCCAATTCATCGCCATCACCGCCGCCGACGGCTTCACCTGTTCCGCTTACCTGGCCGAGCCGGCCGGCCAGCCGCGTGGCGCGGTCGTGGTGCTGCAGGAGATCTTCGGCGTCAACTCGCATATCCGCGCCGTGGCGGACGGCTATGCGGCGCAAGGCTATCTGGCGCTCGCGCCCTCGACCTTCGACCGTGTCAAGTCCGGCGTCGAGCTCGGCTACACCGACGCCGACATGCAGGCCGGTTTCGCGCTCAAGCTGGCGGTCGAGGCGCTGCCGGCGCCCGGCGTGCTGGCCGACATCCAGGCCGCGATCGACGAGGCGGCGCGCCGCGGCGGCGGCAAGGTCGGCATCGTCGGCTACTGCTGGGGCGGCCTGCTGACCTGGCGCAGCGCCTGCGAGCTGCGAGGCCTGGCCGCGGCCGTGCCCTACTATGGTGGCGGCATGACCACGCCCGACGAGGCCGCGCGCCGCCCGCTATGCCCGGTGCTGGCGCATTTCGCCGAGCAGGACCACTGGATTCCGATGGAGACGGTCGAGGCCTTCCGCGCCGCCCAGCCCGGCGTCGAGCTGCACAGCTATGACGCCCACCACGGCTTCAACTGCGACCAGCGCGGCGCCTCGCACCCGCCCTCGGCCGCGCTGGCGCGCGAGCGCACGCTGGACTTCCTCGCCCGCCATCTGGGCTGATTTCCAGGCTGACCCCTGGCGCCGCTGATGGCGCATCGACATGAAAAAACCCCTGCGCGCCTGGCGGCGGCAGGGGTTTTGCGCCGTGGCCTGGGCCGGCCCATCAGGCCGGCGCAGTTGTCATCACAGGCCGATCGGGCCGCCGTCGGTGCGGGTGATCACCATCGTGGCCGAGCGCGGGCGCTGGGTCGAGCCCGGGTGGTTCTGGCTGTCCGGCCAGTGGCTGGACAGGGCGTCGAGCCGGCTTTCCTCGCCCGGGTGCTGGATGTTGCAGAACATGGTGCGGCCGTCCGGGGTGATCGCGATGCCGGTGATCTCGCAGTCCTTCTGTCCGACCAGGAAGCGGCGCACGCTGTCGGGCGTCGCCTTGGCGCCGACCCGGGTCGTGGTGCCGCCAGCGGCCGTCACCTGGCCGCCGTCGCCGACCTGGCCGGGCACGGCGGCCAGCATCATGCAGTTGGTCTCGTCGGTGTAGGCGTTGTCGTCGGTCTGGATCCAGAGCAGGCCGCGCGGGTCGAAGTACAGGCCGTCCGGGCTCGAGAAATCGTTGACCGCCGTCAGGCCCGACAGGTTGACATCGGCGGCGGCATCGTCCTCGGCGCCGAACAGGTAGATGTCCCAGCTGAAGCGGGTCGCCGCCTGACCGCCGAGTTCCTTCCAGCGGATGATGTGGCCGTTCGGGTTGCCCTGGTTGACCCTGGTCTTGCCGTCGGCGCTGAAGCTGTCGCTGTAGTAGCGCGGGTTGGCCGCGTCGGGCTTGAGCTGCGCGCCGGTCGGGGTGGCGTCGTGGGCGACGCGGTTGCTGTTGTTGGTCAAGGTCATGTAGACCTCGTGGTTCAGCGGGTTGACCGCGCCCCATTCCGGGCGGTCCATCTTGGTCGCGCCGAGCGCGTCGGCGGCCAGACGCGCGTGGACCAGCACGTCGGCCTGATCGGCGAAGGCATAGGGCTTGTTGCTGGCGTCGAGGCCGTTCCTGCCATGGGTCAGTTCCAGCCATTCGCCGCTGCCGTCGGCATTGAACCTGGCGACATAGAGCGTGCCTTGGTCGAGGTACTTGGCGCCGGCGGCCAGGCCACCGTTGACGTCGGCCTCGTCCCACAGCGCCTTCGAGACGAACTTGTAGATGTACTCGTTGCGCGAGTCGTCGCCGCTGTAGATCACGACCGGCTGGCCCTTGACGGCCGGCACCGGCCAGGCGCCCTCGTGGTTGAAGCGGCCCAGCGTGCTGCGCTTGACCGGGGTGCTGTCGGGGTGGAACGGGTCGATCTCGACCACCCAGCCGAAGGTGTTGAAGATGTTGCGGTAGTCGTCGCCCGCGCTGGCGCCGGTGACGGCGCTGTTCCAGCGCGCGAACAGGTCGTCGCTGCCGGCGCTGTCCCAGAGGTAGGGGCTCTTGCGGCCGTCGGTCATGCCGTAGCGCTTGAGGCCGGTGATCTCCCGGGCGCCGCGCTTGGCGTCATCGCCGACGGCACGGCTGATCACGTTGGTGTAGTTTTCCTCGCAGGTCAGGTAGGTGCCCCAGGGGGTGTAGCCGTTGGCGCAGTTGTTGTTGGTGCCGCGGGTCTTCATGCCATCGGGCGAGAAGCGGGTCTGGACCAGCTCGCTGCCCTTGACCGGGCCGGCGAAGGCGATCGGGGTGGCCGAGGTGATGCGGCGGTTGTAGCGCGAGCCGCGCACCATGCTCATGCCGGCGCCCTGGGCGCCGCGCTTGACCTCGACCACGCTGACGCCGTGGGCGTGGATTTCCTTCTCGACCTCGCTGGCGACGCGAGCGGCACCGCCGGTCCTGCCGTTCGGGTGCAGAGCGAAGGGGGCGACCACGTATTCGTGGTTGACGCAGAGCAGGCCGCGGTCCGACCGCTTGGCGTCGAACCTGCCGGCTGCGTCCAGGCCGAAGAAGTACATGCCGTCATGGCCGTCGCCGATGCGGCGGTTGTAGGAGTCGGCGCTCTCGCTGCCGTCGCCCTTCCAGGACTCGTCACCCCAGTGCAGCGGATCGCCCAGGGCGTGCAGGATGCTCATCTGGTAGCCGGCCGGCAGGCTGACCCTGTCGTCGCGGTGCTTGGCCACCGAGCCGAAACCCAGCTTGAGGGCGGCTTTCCGCGCGCGCCCCGCGCCCTTGGCCTGATCCGGTGCCGCCAGCGCCGAGCCGCCCAGCAGCAAGCCGGTGGTCACCCCGATGCCGCCCTGCAGCGCCAGACGGCGGCTCAGTCGCGCGGCCAGCAGGTCATCCATGTGGGCGTTGTCGGAACAGTTGACGTTCTCGCCGTCGTTGAATTCGTCTTTCGGGCTGTGGTGGCTCATGTCAGATCTTGCTCAGGGAGATTTCGGTCAGTTCGCCCGTCAGATAGCCGACGGCGGCGCCAGACTTGTAGTTGGCCTTGATCAGCGGGTCGAGCTGGCCCTTGACGATGCTGTGGATGCTGCCCCAGTCGCCGGCGTGCTGGAAGTTGCTCATGATGTAGGTCCAGCCGTTGAGCTCGTCGACCGCGTGCAGGCCGGTCGATTCGCCGCCAGCCGGAATCGACATGATGCGCGACAGCTGCTTGGTGTCGATGTGGTAGGCCCACAGGAAGTTGTTGACGTGCTGGCCGCTGTCCTCGCCGATGAACAGGGTGCGCATCTTCTCGGAGAACTTCAGGTTGTCCGGGTTGGCGATCCTGTCCGGGTTGGCCGTATTGCCCAGCGCGTCGCCCTTGAGGGTCTTGCCATCGGTATCCAGCAGGTCTTCGCCAACCAGCAGGGCCTTGGTGTCCACCGGCATCCACTCGCTGTTGATGGCGGCATTGTCGGTGTCCTTCTGGCCGCCCTTGAGGTTCAGCGCCATCACGGCACCGGCCACCAGCTGCTTGGCCAGGGAAATGCCGTTGCCCGGAACGTTGGCGGCATTGCCGGCCACCATCGAGCTCTGGATGTTCTGCAGCGCCGAGTAGGCCACCTTGTCCTTGATGTTGACGGTGGTGCCTTCCATCTTGGTGAAGCCCAGGCTGGCGCCGACATAGGCGGCATAGCGGTGGGTTTCGAGGAAGGCCGCGGCCTTCTCCATGCCAGGCTTGAGTTTGACCCACTCGACCTTGCCGTTGGCCGTGATCTTGGTGTAGCTCGTGTCTGCGGGGATTGCCAGTGCCGGATCGGTGGCCGACAGCGTCATGATGTCGGTCGCCTTGAGCGTGTTGGCCAGCTGCTCGATTTCGGCGCTGGTCGCCGCGCCGAGCTTGATCCAGCTCAGCGGCGCGGCGGTCGCGGCCGGATCGATCGAGAAGCCGGCGCCGACCTTGGCCGCGTACAGCGTACCGGCCGACAGGTCCTTTTCCTTGTCGGCCACGAACACGAAATAGCCGCTGTTGGTCGCGTCGTCCCCCATCAGCACGGTGCGGTTGTCGGGCATGACCTGCACCAGCTCGTGCGAGATGCGGCCCATGCAGTAATGCTTCTTGATCGAGCCCGTGCCGTTGGTATTGACGGTCACCTCGGGCATATGGCCGTAATGGTAGGGATTGGCCTTGGTGGCGTCGCCATGCAGGTTCAGGCTGAAGTCGTTCATGAAGTTCTTGTCACGAGCGGCGAATGCATCGGGCTCGTACTCCTCGCTCGACAGGTGGGTGCCCCAGGGCGACAGGCTGGCGCCGCAGGTGATCCACAGGCCATGCACGCCCGAGGTGTCCACGTTGTGGTACTTGACCAGCGACAGCTTGCCGGTCTGGGGGTTCTGGTCCAGCGTCAGCACGGCGATCGGCGACGGCAGCTTGCCGTACATGCCGGTCTTGCCGTCCTGGGCCAGCGAGGTGTACTCGAACTGCACGACCGCGAACACGGTGTTGCCCTTCACGCCGTCGACCTTGGCGCCGGTCACGCTCAGCAGCGAGGTGCCGTCGGGCGCATCGGAGAAGAACTGGCGCTCGCTGCCGACGACGGTCTTGTCGATGATCGGCTGGTTGTTGATGTCGAAATAACCACCCGCGAGGATCTGGCCGCCCTTGCCGTCGCTGACCTGGTTGCCGGTGATGAAGAACGGTGCGTAGGACAGCTTGAAGTCAGCCTTGGTGCCGTCGTCGAAGCTGGCGCTCAGCACCGAACCGACCGTGGTGGTGGCCATGGCGGCCGGGTTGGCCAGCGTCGGCGCCGCCATCGAGCTGAACGTGACGCTGGTGAGTCTGGCGTTGTCGCCACCCCCGCAGCCGGCCAGCAGTGCGGAACCGGCAAAGCCGGTGGTCAGCGGCAGCATGGGAGCCGCCGACAGCATTTTCAGGATGTTGCGGCGCGAGGTGGCTTTGGGGTGGTGCATGACTCAGTCGGTGTGAAGTGATCGATGAACCAGCAGTCTGCGGCACGAGTGTTTCAAATTCGTGAATGGCGCGAGGCCGCTGCGGCGCGCCGGGGCGCGGCAGTTGTGCGGCGGACCAAGCCCCGCATACACTTTGATCGGATTCGTCCCGCGGATGGGGTGGTGGTCCTCGGGTCGTCATCCTGATCACAAGGAGATTGATGATGACCGTTCCCCAGTCCGCCCCGGTCGACGCTGTTCCTGGCGCCGTCACCCTCGACGACAAATACGCGCTGGCGCGTGGCCATGTCTTCATGAGCGGCATCCAGGCCCTGGTGCGCCTGCCGATGCTGCAGCGGCAGCGCGACGCGCTGGCCGGTCGTCACACCGCCGGCCTGGTCAGCGGCTATCGCGGCTCGCCGCTGGGCGGCTACGACCTGGCGCTCTGGAAGGCCAGGCAGCACCTGCAGGCGCATGACATCGTCTTCCAGCCCGGCGTCAACGAGGAGCTCGCGGCGACCGCGCTCTGGGGCACGCAGATGCTGGGCTACGCGCCGCCGGGCACGCAGAAGTTTGATGGCGTGTTCGGCCTCTGGTACGGCAAGGGGCCGGGCGTGGACCGCTGCTCCGATGTCTTCAAGCATGCCAACCTGGCCGGCACCACGCCCTGGGGCGGCGTGATCGCGGTTGCCGGTGACGACCACGCGGCCAAGAGCTCTAGCGCGCCGCACCAGAGCGACCATGTGTTCAAGGCCTGCGGCCTGCCGGTGTTCTTCCCGTCCAGCGTGCATGAGATCCTCGACCTGGGCCTGCATGCCTTCGCCATGAGCCGCTACGCCGGGTTGTGGGCCGGCATGAAGACGATCCAGGAGGTGGTCGAGTCCGGTGCCGGGGTCGAAGTCGACCCGGAGCGGGTGTCCATCGTGCTGCCCGACTTTCCCATGCCGGCGGACGGGCTGCATATCCGCTGGCCCGACACCCCGCTGGCGCAGGAAGACCGGCTGATGAACCACAAGTGGTATGCCGCGCTGGCCTATGTGCGGGCCAACCGGCTCAACCACGATGTCTGGTCCGGGCCCGACGACCGCTACGGCATCATCGCCAGCGGCAAGGCCTGGGGCGACACGCGGCAGGCGCTGGCCGACCTCGGGCTCGATCAGGCCGCCTGTCGCGCGCTCGGCATCCGGCTCCACAAGGTCGCGGTAGTCTGGCCGCTGGAGGCGCAGACGGTGCGCGAGTTCGCGACCGGCCTGCAGGAGATCCTGGTGGTGGAGGAAAAGCGCCAGGTCATCGAGTACCAGCTCAAGGAGGAGCTCTACAACTGGCGGCCTGATGTGCGCCCCGACGTGCTCGGCAAGTTCGACGAGTCCGGGACAGACCACAGCGGCGGCGAGTGGAGCCTGCCCGACCCGAGCGGCCGGACGCTGCTGCGCGCGACCGCCGATCTGACGCCGGCGCTGATCGCGCGCGCGCTCGGACGCCGGCTGCAGCGGCGCGGCCTGCTGCCGCCGGGCAGCGCTGTCGCGCAGCGGGTCGAGGCCCGGCTGGCGCTGCTCGACGCGCGCGAGCAATCGCTGCGGACGCTCTA